>CAYSKN010000037.1:0-16803 GCA_964431565.1 uncultured Gemmatimonas sp. | reverse complement strand
GCGACAATGTGGTGCTGGGCCTGCGCACTGCCCCACGCATAGGGCTCACGTGTTGAAATGGCAGTGGCAAGGTCGAGGCCTTCCATGAGCGGCCATCCAGCCAGCGCAGCTCTGACCGAGTCCGTGGGTGCATCACCCGCGCCGATCACTCCCCGCATCACCCCCAGGCTGCGCAGATGCCGTGTCAGGCGCCTGGTGTCGACTTCGGTGAGAACCGGCACTCCGGCTGCATCAAGCCACTCCCTCAGCCCGCCCGTGGCACGCCAGTTGGAGAAGGTGGACGAGAGTTCGCGACAGATCACACCAGCTACCTGGGGACGATCAGATTCCTGATCTTCCGGATTGATGCCGTAATTGCCGATCTGTGGCGCAGTCATGACCATGATCTGCCCATAACACGAGGGGTCGGTGAAGACCTCCTGGTAACCGGTCATAACGGTGGTGAACACCACCTCGGCAACCGTGGGGCCGGCAGAACCTACCAGCCGACCCAGAAAAAGGGTTCCGTCCTCAAGGAGGAGGAACCCTTTGGGTGGTATAGTGTTCACTGCGCTCTTACTGGTTCGGGGGCGTCTGACCGGTGGGTGCAGTTGCAGGCGTCGCTTCCTGCGTCAATGGCACAGCTGGTGCCGATGACCCGGGAGCGACGGGTGCCGTTTGCGTTCCGGTGGGCACGCCAAGCTGATCGAGAACCGACTTCGGCGACGCCGAACGGGCGCTCATGAGCTGCAGAACGAACGCGAGCGCGAGGAAGATCCCACCGCACCACCAGCTTGCCTTTGTGAGCAGGTTCCCCGCCTGACGGCTGCCGATCAGCGAGTCCGACGAGGAGCTGGCGCCACCGAAACTGGCCGCGAGCCCGCCACCCTTGCCCGACTGCAGCAGGATCACGATGCCAAGCAGGATCGCGTCGATGATCAGGAGGATCAGAAGAAACGTGTACATGGTGCGTTGGTTGCGACAGACTGTACCAAGGTGGGCAAAGACGCCCCCTTCACTCGTGCAAGCCCTGAAAGATCATACCCTTTCTCGTTCCCGACAAGTGGTGCCCGAAGGTTCCGCGTCTGATGACACCGGATAGCCTTCAGGCCCGCACAATGCCTGCCCAGCTGTCAGGATCCAAGGATGCGCCTCCCACAAGCAACCCGTCGACGTCGGAAGCTGCGAGGAGCTCTGATGCATTGCCCCTGTTTACCGACCCACCGTAGAGAATAGGTACGGCGGCAGCCGCCTGATTGCCGACACGTCCAGCCAGTGCCCGCCTGAGTATGCCGTGGATCTCAGAGGCATCCTCAGGGGTTGCAGTGCGGCCGGTACCAATGGCCCACACCGGCTCGTAGGCAAGCATGAGCGCTGTGATGCCTGCGGAGTCCAGGTCCTTCAGTCCGGCCCTTAGCTGACGTTCGACGACCTCGGCCGTCCTGCCAGCTTCCCGCTCAGCGAGCGTCTCACCGACGCATAACATCGGTGTGAGTCTTGCCTCAGTCACCAGACCCATCTTTCTCGTGGTCGACTCATCGCTCTCGCCGAACACGTGACGCCGCTCGGAGTGTCCGACGAGGACTATCCGGGCTCCGGCGTCGCGTGCCATCAGCACGGAGTTCTCTCCCGTGAAGGCTCCCTGTGGCTCGGTGTGTACGTTCTGCACACCAACCCAAATCTCCGGTCGCTCATGCAATCGCTCAACCACCGTGGTGAGGGTGATGGCCGACGGGAACAAGACTACTGTGCGGTCGTGGAGCTTCGGCACCTGCGCCAGGAATCGCTGTAGAAATGCCCTGGCGTCCGTTGGCCCATGGTTGAGCTTCCAGTTGGCGGCGATAATTGGTTTCAGGTGCATGACTGGAGGTCTCCGTAAGGGGGTGAGGGAAAGGCTTGCGGGCCGCGCCTTCTTCAACGGTGATCGAGTGCGGCGACGCCGGGCAGGATTTTCCCTTCCAGGAACTCGAGAGAGGCTCCTCCTCCCGTGGAGACGTGCGACATCTCAGCCTCCAGGCCAGCCTCGGTCACGGCTGCGGCTGAATCACCGCCTCCCACTATAGTCGTCGCACCAAGTGCGGTTGCCTGTGCCATGGCTTCCGCCACAGTCCGCGTACCAGCGTCGAACGGCGGATGCTCGAACACACCCATGGGGCCATTCCACAATACGGTCTTCGCTCTCTCGATGAGGGAGCTGTACTGGGCTATACTGGCCTTCCCGATATCGAACATTGCCTGGCCTGCAGGTATCGAGTCCCGCATGACTGTCGTTGCGTCCTCGCCCGCGTCCATGGCCGGGGCGATCACGGCATCAAGAGGCAGGATCAACTTGTCCCCGGCCCGCGCCAGCAGTGACCGCGCCATGTCGAGTCGGTCAGCCTCAACCAATGAATTACCGGTCTCGAATCCCATTGCGCGAAAAAATGTGCACGCCATTGCGCCGCCAATCAGAAGGTGATCCACCTTGGGTAGCAGCGCTTCGACCACATCGATCTTGCCGGAGATCTTCGAACCACCAAGGATTGCGATGAATGGTCGTACCGGATGGGCCAGCGCACCGCCAAGATAGGTCAGCTCTTTCTCCATCAACAAACCGGCAACTGCTGGTCGACAGTACTTCGCGACGCCCGCGGTGCTCGCGTGTGCACGATGTGCCGCCCCGAACGCATCATTGACGAAGAGATCACCAAGTTCGGCGAGCTGGCGTGACAGTCCGTCGTCGTTCTGTTCTTCGCCCGGAAGGAACCGGGTGTTCTCGAGCAGGAGCACTGCACCGGGTTCGAGAGCCTTGGCTAGTGCTACTGCAGCGTCACCCACCGTCTCACCGAAGAAATGTACGGGCCGAGGCAGCAGCTCCCTGAGCCGCAGGGCGACCGGAGCGAGCGTGTATTTCGGATCGGGTGCGCCCTTGGGTCGTCCAAGATGTGCCAGCAGGATCACTCTCGCACCAGCATTGAGAAGAGCATCAATCGTTGGCAGAGCTGCCGTGATGCGCGTGTCATCGGCCACCCTACCGTTTTCGTTCAGAGGCACGTTGAAGTCGACACGGACCAGTGCGCGCCGTCCCTTCAGTTCGGCGGATGTGAGATCGTGAATGGTTCTGGTGAGCATCGCGGGGTGTCGAGTGGTAGGCGATACACGCTCTGGAATGCCGGAGTTGTTCATGCACCAGGTGGACGCGAGCACACGACAGGGAGACCCAATGGGCAGCGGTCTCCCTGTCGCCGGCCTGTACGCAGGAAGCGGGTGTTCTGGCCCCTTCAGGCCGGCGGGACGTATTCAGAGACTCGCACCGACAAATCGCAGGAGATCGACGCAGCGTGAGGAATATCCCCACTCATTGTCATACCATCCGAGGATTTTCACCATGGTCCCGTTGAGAACCATTGTGCTGGCCGCATCGAGAGTGCACGAGTGCTGGTTACCGATGTAGTCCACCGATACAAGGGGCTCGGTGCTGTAGGCAAGTATGCCTTCCAACGAACCCGACTCGGAAGCGGCCTTGAACGCGGCATTCACTTCTTCCCTGGTGACCGCCCGTTCAACGATGCAAGTGAGATCGGTGAGGGAGACATCTGCGGTCGGGACACGCACTGCAATCCCGTCGATCTTGCCCTTCACCTCGGGGATGACCAGCGCGGTTGCCTTTGCCGCTCCAGTCGTGGTCGGGATCATGGATACAGCCGCAGCGCGTGCGCGCCTGAGATCCTTGTGTGGCTGGTCGAGAATACTCTGATCGTTGGTGTATGCGTGAACCGTGACCATGGAGCCGTGTACGAATCCGAAGTTGTCACGCACCACTTTCACCATCGGTACGATGCAGTTCGTCGTACATGATGCGTTCGAGATGATGTGATGCGATGCAGGATCGTACTTGTCGCTGTTCACACCCATCACTACAGTGATGTCCTCGCCTGTTGCCGGAGCGGAGATGACCACCTTCCTGGCCCCTCCCTCGAGATGCTTGCGGGCATCATCGGCCTTGGTGAAACGCCCCGTTGACTCGAGTACGATATCCACACCCAGCTCTTTCCACGGGAGAGCGGCCGGATCGCGCTCGGCAAAGATACGGATGCGATCACCATCGATTGTGATCGCGTTTGGCTCATGGCTTACCTGACCTTCGTAAATGCCGTGGACCGAATCGTACTTGAACAGGTGAGCAAGTGTCGTGGTGTCGGTGAGATCGTTGACAGCCACGAAATCAATATCCGTCACACCCTGTTGCTTCGCTGCGCGCACCACCTGGCGCCCGATACGGCCGAAGCCGTTGATGCCAACCCGAATGGCCATTCGTGTCAGTTCCTGAGTTAGTCGTCGACTGAAGCGGCGCGGTCACCGGGATCTGGTGCCCGCCCGAAGGTGACACAACTGATGATGCGTACCCCACCCTCGAACAATGCCTGGGCAGAGGCGTTGAGTGTTGCAGCAGTCGTAATCACATCATCAACGATCACGACATGCTGGCCTGCCAGCATGCCGTGTCGCCCGGGCGACACGGCAAATGCTCCTGATACGTTGCCTGTACGCTGCGAGGGTGTCAATGCAACCTGGGACCTTGTGTTGCGCACGCGTCGCAGCACATCGGTCCAGACCGGCACATCCCAGTGTGCTGTGAGCGCACGGGCCAGTGCCTCGGCCTGGTTGTAGCCACGCTCCCGCTCCCGCTCTGGCGAAAGTGGCACGGGCACAATGGCAGCACGTTCCTCACTGACGTCCTGCGGCCACTGGAGCCGGTTCATCCTGCGGGCCATCGGTACGGCTACATCACGCCAACCGTGGTACTTGAGCGCGTGAACAAGTTCGGCACCAGTTCCCTCGTCCATCCGGCAAACCGATCGAACAGCGCGGATGCATGGATGGAGCCGGACACACCAGCGGCACGGCGGAAGTGCCTCCGCCGATGGCAGCGCTGGTGGCGTTTCACCGACCGAACGGGGTGCTGGCGACGAAATGGATACAGAAAGCCTCGGGTGACCGCAGCGTTCGCACAGGGGCAGCGCCAGTGGTGTCAGCCGTCCCATGCACAGGCTGCAGACGATACTGTCACTCCCATTATCGGGCAGATTGGGGCGGTGGCATATGGCACACGCCGCAGGAAGCAGGAACTCTAGAACTCCCGTGCCCATGGCACGCCATGCCGCCAGTCCCGCCCGGATCATGCGCGCACCTCGTCTGCTGATGGTATGCGGCCCCGCAGCGCTTCCCACATGAGCCGTCGTGGAGCCGGAATTCCGAACCATGTCTCGAAGGCGGCCGCACCCTGCTCGACCAGCATCCTGAGCCCATCCTCAGCCTTGAGACCGAGCCTCCTCGCGGCCGCTACGAAGGGCGTGGTGTCGGTTGCGTTTGCATACACGAGGTCAAATACCGCAGCATCAGATGCGAACCGCGCCGGGTTCGCTGGCAGCGGGTCGCCAACGCCCAAGCCGAGCGGTGTACAGTTCACGATCAGATCAGCGGAACTCAGAATGTGATCGGCCGGTTCGCTCTGTGCGTCAAACACCTTGCCGCTCAGGCCGATCCTCGAAAGCAGCGACTGTGCACGCCCAGGAGAGCGTGCGATTACAGCGACCTTGCTTACACCGAGTTCTGCAAGAGCCAGCAGCACTGCGGCCGCAGAACCGCCGCCGCCAAGCAGGACAGGGCGGTCGGGACATCGGGTGTCGATTCGGCCGCCCATCAGAGGAATCAGCGTGGCTAGCGCACCATGGACATCCGTGTTGTGACCGCAAAGCCTTCCGGATTCAAACCAGAACGTGTTGACCGCACCCAGGCGTGCCGCCGCCTCCGACAGGCTGCTCGCAGCCACTGCCACGGATTCTTTGTGGGGAACGGTAACGTTGCCTCCTGCGCGATGCTGCCGACACCTTTCGAGGGCCTCAAGCAGCCCTTCCGGAGGTACTGCCAGCCGTTTGTAGGACACCGGTATCGAGCTGGCAGCAAGAGCAGCACCTTGGATCAGAGGCGAGAGCGAGTGTGCAACCGGATCGCCTATGATGAGCAGATGGTCTGGACGCTCCTTGGCCGTCACCATCGGTCAATGGGACCCTTGAGCACGATCGGCCAGGATCTTGCCAAGAACGGCGTTGATCTCGTCCTCAAGTTCTGCGAACGTCGCTCTGTAGGTGGCGAGGTCTCCACCAAACGGATCGCTCACCGGCCGTGCCGCTGCACCCGTGAACGCGGTGAGCAGCCATGTGCGGCCTGCACCTCCCAGTTCCTCGGCCCGGCGCACGTGTCCCGGTCCCATCCCAAGAATGATATCGGCGTTAGCAACCAGGTCTCGCGAGAGCGTGCGCGCACGATGGTCGGCGAGTGTCATGCCGTGCTCGAGTGCCACCAGCAAGGACCCATCGGATGCCGGTGTGCCTGGCCGTCCATCGGTGCCGGCGCTGCCAACAATGATGTCAGGGATCCCCCGCTCGCAAAGAAGCCTGCGTGCGATGGCTTCCGCCAGCGGGCTGCGGCAGGTGTTGCCGGTGCAGACGAAGAGGATGTTCATCGATGAAATGATGGCTCAGTCTCCGGGCAGGATGCTGAGGGCTTCTGCGAGCGCAAAGTCAGCATCTTCAGTAATCTTCACCGCTCGCTCACTACCCCGCACGACCACCACCTTGTGTCCCAGTCGCTCAAGCAGTGCAGCTTCGTCGGTAGCCACGAAACGATCACGCCTGGCTGCAATCACCGCCTCCTCAAGCAGCACTCTGGGAAATGCCTGCGGCGTCTGTGCCCTCCAGAGCAGGGTTCGATCGACGGTGCTCACGATGCTGCCTTTTTCATCAACCTTCTTGATCGTATCCACCACCGGCAGCGCGGCAATTGCCCCATGGCCTTTCCGAGCTTCGGCAATAACCCGTCCGATCGTGTCGTCGGTTACCAGCGGACGCGCTGCGTCATGCACGACCGTCACGGCGACCTCCTCGGGAAGATCCTCCAGGCCGTTGATCACGCTCTCCTGACGTTCACCCCCACCTACGGACACAAGGAGTCGATCGACATCGCACTGGAACAGCCATGGTGGCGGATCGGCCGCATGGGACTTTGGCAATACCACCACTACCACGGCAACGTCGGGACGAACCATGAAGGTCTGGACGCTGTGCAGCAGCATTGCCTTGCCTGACACCCACCGGAACTGTTTGAGTTCGGTGCTCCCCGTGCGTGTGCCTGAGCCTGCCGCAACTATTACCACGCCTACATCACGCGGTGAGGTGCCCGATACCGGTGCCTCGCCACGCGAGGCGACTGCGGGCGGCGGGATGATCCTCCGCGGCGGTTGCAGCGGCCCACTCATGCGGCCCTCCTCCCCACGGTGCGCTCCAGCACCTCGGCCAGGTTGCGGACACCTATCAGCTCAATGTCTCCCTGCACTCTCCGCGGCACGCCGCGCTCCGACAGGAATGCACTCGTCATTCCCAGCTTGGCCGATTCCGCGAGCCGACGCTCAATCTGCGAAACCGGACGCACCTCACCGCCCAGCCCAAGCTCACCAAGAAAGACCGCACGTGCCGGCAGTGGGCGGTCTGTCACGCTGGACGCCAGAGCTGAAACCACGGCCAGATCGACGCTGGGCTCCTGCACGCGCATTCCCCCCACCACGTTGCAGAACACATCGAGCTGGGCCGTTGGGAAACCTCCTCGCTTGTCCAGCACGGCCAGCAGCAGAGCGAGCCTCCGGGGATCGATGCCGCTGGCCACCCGCTGAGGAGTACCGAAGCCGCCATGTACCGCGAGTGCCTGGACCTCTACCAAGACGGGACGGGTACCTTCCATGAGGGCGCACACCGCACTGCCACTGGCAACCTCGTGCCGATCGCCCAGAAACAGTGCTGACGGATTATCCACCGGAACGAGCCCGGCTTCAGCCATACGAAAAACTCCGATCTCATCGACACTGCCGAACCGGTTCTTGGTGGCGCGCAACACGCGATGGTCCAGCGTTCCGTCGCCTTCGAAATAGAGAACCGTGTCAACGATGTGTTCCAGTGTCTTTGGACCGGCAATGCCTCCGCCTCTGGTTACATGACCGATCACAAACACGGTAGTTCCCGTGTCTTTCGCGTAACGCATGAGTCGCGCGGCGCATTCTCTTACCTGACCAACATTTCCCGGTGCGCCCTCGAGCAGTTCAGTGTGAACGGTCTGGATGGAATCGATAACCAGAGCTCGAACCGGCTGCCCGTTGGAACTGGTGTAGGCGGCTGTCGCGAGTATGGTCTCAAGGGACGTCTCCGTCAGCAGGCTCACCGCGCTCGCATCCTCGGCAAGCCGCTCTGCGCGCAGACGTACCTGAAGTGCACTCTCTTCACCGGATACGTAAAGCGTGGCATGTCCGGCCGTTTCGAGCCGTGCTGCTACCTGCAGCAAGAGTGTGCTCTTGCCGATACCCGGCTCACCGCCCACCAGTACCATGCTGCCTGGTACGATGCCACCACCGAGCACGAAATCAAATTCGTCGAGGCCCGTGTGCCAGCGCGGAGTGTCTGCAGCTGTGACCTTCCCCAACGCGATGGTTGGCATAACGTTGCCACCGACGGCGCGGCTCGCCGTGCGTTTGCTGAGCGGGGAGGGCGTCACGATCTCCTCTGCCAGTGTATTCCACGCGCCGCAACTCTCACATCGTCCGGCCCACCTGGGGTACTCTGCGCCGCAATCGGTGCATCGGTAGGCAGTGCGCGGTCGAGCCATCAGAACGGTACGCCGTTGAAATCGTCTGCACTCCGAACGAGTCTGGGACCAGGCTTCCTGGCCTCCTCACTACCAAGATCTCCAGGGGGCTGGCGCGAGGAGAAGTTGTCGAAACGGGTGAACTGCCTGTGGAAAAACAGGTATGCCCGACCGGTCGGCCCGTTACGTTGCTTTCCGACGATGACCTCTGCTCGCCCCTCCAGCGATGAATCCTTGAGTCGCCCTTCCTCGTCCCGCTCGGCGTATACCTCCTGACGGAAAATGAACATGATCACATCAGCGTCCTGCTCGATTGCCCCCGATTCCCGCAGATCAGACAGCTGTGGACGCCCCTTGTCGTCTCCGGTACGCTGCTCGGGTGCACGGGACAGCTGGGACAACGCTACGACTGGTACTCCCAGCTCCTTGGCAAGCGCCTTGAGCCCGCGGGAGATCTGAGACACCTCCTGCTGGCGATTCTCAGCTCCCGTTGGTCCCGTCATGAGCTGCAGGTAGTCCACCACGACAAGGCCCAGGTCATGTTCCGACTTGAGACGACGCGCCTTGGCACGCATCTCCAGAAGGGTGATCCCGGGCGTATCATCAATGAAGATCGGTGCATGGCTCAGGATACCGGCAGCCCTCGCCAGGCGTGGCATCGATTCACCGAGTGCCTTACCACCCTTACTCAGAGCCTGAACATTGATGAGGGCCTCAGAGGCAAGCATGCGTTGAACCAGCGATTCTTTGCTCATTTCGAGCGAGAAGAATGCTATCGGTATCTTTGCAGTGATTGCCGCGTGCTGGGCGACATTGAGTATGAAAGCTGTCTTACCCATGGACGGACGGGCCGCCACTATGATGAGATCGGACTTCTGGAAACCAGAAGTCATCTCGTCGAGTTCCGTGAACCCGGTCGGCACCCCGGTGATCGATTGTTCCCGTTGCGAAAGATGCTCAAGCTTCTCCACGGCAGGCCAGAGGAGCTCTTTGATGCGCGCGAAGCCGGTGCGCTCCCGGCTCTGGCCCAGCATGAAAATCCGTGACTCGGCACTGTCGAGGAGATCAGACGCCGTCATGCGCCCCTCGAACGCCTCCTGCACGACATCTGTGCTCACCTCGATCAGCCGTCGCAGGATAGCCTTCTCTTTGACGATGCGAGCGTGATACTCCACGTTTGCTACGGTCGGGACGGCATCCAGAAGGAATGCCAGATACTCGCGGCCTCCGGCGTGCTCCAGCTCTCCGCGACGTTCGAGTTCGTCAGCCAGCGTGAGCGGGTCCACCACTCCACCGCGCTCGGTGATGGCTACCATGGCACGATAGAGACGCCGATGCCCTTCACGGTAGAACATCGTGTCATCCACATGTTCCAGCGCACGGAGAATTGCGTCGGCATCAAGCAGCATCGCGCCCAGCACGGCCTGCTCGGCCTCTTCCGACCACGGGGGGCGCCGCTCCCTATAGGGATCGCGCGACACTGGTGACTGTTGTGCAACCGTCGGCACCAGACTGGTCATTTCAGCTCGTTCTCCCGTCTGACGTCCGGCTGAGTCCCGTGTTGCCTGGAGTCAAACCATCATCGAGTACTCTTCTCGCAAGCTTCACGTCCTCCCACGTAGGCCGCTTCCACAGTTCATTCCGAAGCAGAGCTGCAGGGTGATAGGTGACGATAACGGGAACACCGGAATACTGGTGAATCCGACCTCGAAGGGCACCAACAGATGACGTGGTGCCCAGCAGCGTCTGCGCGGCCAAGCGTCCCAGAGCCAGGATCACCCTTGGCCTTACAAGTTCAACCTGGCGTTTGAGATATGGCATACAGGCACTCACCTCATCCGGGAGCGGGTCCCGATTTCCAGGCGGGCGATGCTTGACGACGTTGCAGATGTAGACGTCGGCACGCGTCAGCCGGATTGCAGCGAGAATCTTGGTGAGCAACTGACCTGCCTCGCCCACGAACGGTCGACCCTGGGCATCCTCACTGGCACCTGGTGCCTCGCCAACACACATGAAATCGGCACTTGGATTCCCTTCACCTGGAACGGGGTTCTTTGCCAGGGCATGAAGTGCGCAACGTCGACATTCGGCAACGTGACCTGCAACACCTTCCAACGAAGTAAGTTGCGAGATGCGATCCAAGAAACTGTCTGAACTGCCGATACGGACGCTGTTTGATTCCGTAGTCTTCCGCACCGGGCCAGATTCCTGGTTCGGTTCGCCAGTAGCCGACCCTCCATCGGTTTCGCCATGATGGGGCGACTGACAGGCTGCTCTACCGCTGCTCCCGTAGGGGCGATTGGCACCGATGATTTCAAGCACGGATTCCACCGATATGCCATCCAGCACATATTCGGTCTCCCCGAGCTCCCGCCGCTGTTCTAGATACCTGCGTAGTCTGTCCCCGGCATCCATATCCGTTTGAAGCCCTCAGCGGGCCAGGGAAAAGGATGGACGACAAAGATGCTTCACGCTGATTACCCGGATTGAAGAACGGTTGAAAAAGCGCCGCACCGAACCCAACCGGTATCGGCGCGGAGCCGGGAATCGCGAATAGGTGGCGTCAGACCGCCTGACGGCGCGGAACGAGGCTGTACTCTATGTCGCCTCTTGACAACTCCTCCAGCGCACGAGTTGTAAGCTTCTTCTCGTGAAGCGAGCGGTCACGCGGAAACTCGTTGAGCACACGCGCAAACTTGGCGGCAATCAGCACGCTCAGGTACTTGTTTGCACCGTGAGTGGTTACATCGTTTGGTGTGAATACCTGCATGGTCACTGGCCCTGGCTAAATGTGCGAATCTTTTCTTCGAGCTGCGACAGCAGCATATCCACCTGCACTGCGACCCCGTCCATCCGGTCGTAGCGCATCCCTTCGACGTCTATGATGGCGCTAACCTGGGCCACCGTCTCATCCAGGTCGTCGTTGACCACCACGTACCGGTAGAACCCAACATCCTCCAGCTCGGCACGGGCTGTTCGCAGACGGACCAGAAGCCGCTCGCGATCCTCGCTCCGACGCGCCATCAGCCGCTCGGAAAGTACTTCGACCGATGGCGGTAGAACAAAGATCAGTACGGTTTCTGGAAACGACGCACAAAACTGGCGCGCTCCCTGCACATCAATGTCCATAATCACGCGGCGACCGCTGGCGAGTACCTGCTCCACCGCTGAACGCAACGTTCCATACCTGTTTCCGTGAACCTCGGCCCACTCGGCAAATTCGCCGCCAACGACAGCCGACTGAAAAGCCTCGCGACTCAGGAAGCAATAATCGCGTCCGTTCTCCTCCCCATCACGGGGGGACCTCGTCGTGCAGCTTACAGAATAACCCAAATCCTCCCGCTGCTCCAGCAGTCTGCGTGCGATGGTCGTCTTTCCCCCGCCGGAAGGGGCGGAGAGGATTACCGGAAATGCTCTCATTCGAGGTTCTCGACCTGTTCCCTGATCCGCTCCAGCTCTTCCTTGAGACCAACCACCTCGTGGAGCATCGGTGCATCAGCCGCCTTGCTGCCGGTGGTGTTCACCTCCCTCAGCATTTCCTGTAACAGGAACCCCAGTCGCTTGCCTATTGGTTCGCCCCCGGAACCTGTGAGTGTAGACCGGAACGCTGCCATGTGTGCCCTGAAGCGATCGAGTTCCTCCGCCACGTCAATCCGTTCGGCCAGGATCGCGATCTCCTGGGCCAGGCGTGTCTCGTCCAGGCTGACACCGTCCATCAGATCACGAAGCGACGCCCTCAGGCGATCGCGACTTGTTAGGACACGTTCCGGTGCACGTGCTGCAAGCCTCTCGATACCGGCGCTCACCTGATCGAGACGTTCCAGCAGGACGATGGCCAGATGAGCTCCCTCATCGACGCGGGAACGGTTCAGAGCATCAAGGGCTGAGGTAATCACCGCCAGCAGCTGCTCCGCATTTCCCGTCTCCCCGTCATCAACGGGGACAGCGACCACACCGGGCATCCGGAGCACATCGGCCAGATCCACACCCCCGGCCAGAAAATTCCGCTCAGCCAATGTCTTCAACTGTGAACACACCGCTCCGAAACGATCCTCGTCAATCGCAATCGGCGCCTCGGCGAGTCGCTCACTGCGTACCGTAATGGTGAGATGTCCGCGGCTCACCACGCGCCGGGCAGCCTCTCGAACATCGGTTTCCCATCGCGCGAGACCACCGGGGAGCTTGATGCTTGGTGAGAAGAAACGATGGTTCACGGTGCGCACATCCACCATGATGCGCGCATTGCCCACCGTTCCCTCCGACTGGCCGAAGCCCGTCATCGACTTGATCATGTACCCTCAACCCTCATGGCTTCGGCAATGAAACGCGGTCCTGCAGACCAGTCAATCGCATGCAGCCGGATTCCTCGCCCGAGGAGTGATGAACGAACATGGCGTCCACGTCAGTTCCAGAATTCCCATCGCATGCCGTACAGCTGAACCACAGGGGGCATGTTGATGCCACGGATCTGCTCATACTGCCCGCCGGTCAGGTTACGGAACTGATAGAAAAGAGTGCCACGCTGTATTCGGATCTCCAGATGGGCCGTGACAACCTGAGATTTCTCCGTCGTACGGATATCCACACCCTCGTTCCCAAGCGCACCGTAGAAGAATGGAGTTCCGTCGCGCAGCTCGTACCACACTCTGGCGTTGATGCCGAATTCTCCCGTCGGGAACCGACTGCGCCATTCGCTCTGAAGCGCAAGCTCGGCGCGCACCTGCTGCGGTGGGCGCGAGAACTGGCCCGTATTCCACCGCAGCGACTGCACGCTCAGTTGGACATCTTTGTAGATCCGACCGTGCGCGCCAACAAGTATTCCCGTTGCAGGTGGCGCCTTCAGCAGGACACCAGGCAGACTGAGCAGCTCAATATTGGAGTAGCTCACCTCATCATCACGGAGAAGACCACCACTCAGCCAAAGCTCTCTATAACGGACTGCGACTTCCGCCCGAAGCGTCGCAGTGGGTATGCGGCCCGTGGAATTCACAGGCGTGCGACTGGCACGAGCAACGTTGAAGACCATCCACGACGATGGCCGGTATTGCGCCGTCAATTCGTTGCGACTTGTGGAATCCGGCCCGGCCTGCTCCATCCAGGCGCCAAGAGCAAACGTACGCCACTTGAGGTTGCCTCGAACCGCCGGTGCATGCAGAGCCTTCCCGCTGAAGGGTCTCACCCGATCGCTCAAGGATACCGACCAGCGACGGCCGCGATAGCCAACAGCAATGAGCTGTTGCGTCCGGGCGGTCACTGTATTCGGTTGGGCCCGTGGCTCTGTCGATCCGCCGATACCGACGCCCAATGAGGGCTGAGCGTCATCCGAAAAGGTTGGTTCAAGTTTGGTTCGTCCTGCATGAATCATCATCTGTGACCACGCGCCACTCAAGGTATCCCCATATCCAAAACGGAGATAACCTTCTCGACTTGAACCTTTGTAAGAGGGCAGGCTGGCGAATGCCATGGTATCGCGAGCAGTGGTAGCGTCTCGCTCGCGGGCTCCGCCCTGTCCATAGGCATCAAAGCTCCATCTTCCTCTCGCCCAACCGAGGCGTGCCATGAACAACTGGACGCTGCCATCGCCACGCCGTCGCTGCTGCTCCTGGGTGGAGAACCCGGAGACTCGTCCTGTCTGCGTGGCGACCTGTTGTCCACCTGCCTGAAACATGATCCCGTTGCGCCAACGGCGAGCCAGGAACCCGCGAAATGCGTTGGTGTTCAGATCGCCGGTGAATATGTCAACCCGTGAGAATGGAGTGACATTGGTGGCTGCCAGTGTGCGCATCCACACGCGTATCTCACCCGGACCGCGTTCTATGACGAGTTCGTCCAGCGTCCACAATGGAATACCGGTTAGATCGATGGCTCCGCCGCCTCGCGGATCGCTGCTTCCGTCCAACTCAATTCCATCAAGGAAGAAGCGGATGCGCCTTGCGTCACCATTGAAGGCCGCGGCATGTATCCCCGCCAGCCAACCGCTCCTGAACGTCGTTACACCCTGAACCCGATCCAGCAGGTCGCTGAGGTCAAGGGCACTCGACGAAAGGATCTGCTCCCGGTCGAATCTCAGACGTTGGGTGAGGTCCAGCGCTGGAGACGGCATTTCGAAGCCAGCTACCGGCGACATGATGGTATCGGCGAGGTAGGCTTGCCGCGCACTGTCGCTCCGGGCAAGGATCCGTGCCCGCATGACTGAATCCGGCTCAACAGCCCCGGTGCCGGTAACTGGCGTTGCCAGCGGGGGCGTTGTGACACGAGCGGTATCGCGCTGCGCTGAATCCGGGCGTACCTGTGCAATCGCGCTTGTGGCACAGAGGCAGATCATCCCTGCTCCGACAAGTACGACCCGCCAATCGAGACAGCGTACACGGGCGTGCCCGTGCCATATCAGTGCCACCTCGTTGATGCTCACGTCACCTGGTCAATGGCGGACGCGGGCGCGCGCAATCTCCACGAACGTTCCCGTAGGGCTACCAGTGGGACCCTTAGGAATCCAGGTGAGATCCGTCTGCGAGTAGGCCGTGCCGGCCACGTCCAGATGCACCCAAGGGTATCCGTCAACGAATTCCTGCAGAAACGCAGCCGCCGTGATTGATCCGGCCGCTCTGCCGCCTGTGTTCCGAACGTCTGCCACATCCGACCTGATCTGCTCCTTGTATTCGTCCCACAAAGGCATGGCCCACCCGGGCTCACCGGCCTCTGCACCGGCCGAGACCACTTCCTTGATGGCGTCCCCATCATTACCGAACACACCAACAGCGTGGTGGCCAAGTCCGATCACAATGGCGCCGGTGAGGGTGGCGGCGTCGACGGCAATTGCCGGATCGAAGCGCTTGGCGAATACCAGAAGATCGGCCAGTACGAGCCGTCCTTCGGCATCCGTGTTGATGATCTCTATGGTCTTGCCGTTCGACGCTCTCACAACGTCACCAGGCTTGTACGCCTCGCCCGATGGCATGTTGGTGGTAGATCCGACTATACCCACCACGTTGACCGGAAGGCGCAGGCGCCCGATCGCTTCCATCGCACCCATGACAGCTCCCGCCCCCGACATATCGAACTTCATCCACTCCATATCGGCGGCAGGCTTGATGGAAATCCCTCCGCTGTCAAAGCAGAGTCCCTTGCCGATGAGCACGACGGGTTTCTGGTCTGCCGGGCCGCCGCGGTGCTGGAGAACCACCAGACGCGGGTCCTGGCTCGTACCCTGGGCCACTGCAAGGAAAGACCCCATTCCCGCCTCCGTGAGCTCCTTTCTGCCCCATACCGTGAGCTGCATATCATGGCGTGCGGAGATCTCCCTGCCCAATTCCGCGAATGTGTCCGGAGTACAGACATTCCCGGGCATCTGACCCAGTCTCTTAGCCATGGCCTGCCCTTCGGCAATGGCCACCCCGGCGTTGAATGCCCGGGTGAAAATATCACCGGCAGGAGTGACAGCAGTGATCGATGTCACCGGTGCCCTGCGGTCCTTATCGGATGAAAGGCTCTTGAGGTCGCTGTAAGTCCAGCACCCCGCAGCGGCGCCAATGATCAGACCCTCGGTGACACTGCCGTCAACACCAGCATCATCGGGTACCCACACCGAAAGAGCACCCGTTCCCAGCTTAGCCGCCTGCCTGGCAGCGATGGCGGCTGCGCGCCGGACGGACGACCGATTGAGCGTGGACTTCCCTCTTCCTACGAGCAACACCCGTTGCACTCCGATGTCGCCTCCCACAAGCAGTAGCGTCTCGTCGCGAGCGCCCCGGAAATCGCGGCGCGCTAGTGATCTACCGAGAGCTGCACCCACCAGCGTGTCGAGAGCTGCAACCGCGGCGAGTGCGGGATCCAGGAGTGACGCATTCTGCGGAAGTATCAAGGCAAGCAGAGGTGTATCGAGATCGGCTGCGGCCGAATGTGTGAGTTGAAACGAGAGCGCCATAATAATTTCAGTGGAATAGCAGGGGTACAGGTGTCGACCAAGCAAGACCGTGATCAGGGCGATCAGGACGGGATCGGTACACGGCATGGCTGCACGCTGCATACTCCGGTTAAGGAAGGAGCCTACACGCACTATGCCCGGTGCTTCCCGAAGCGGGACACCGGGCACAGTAGAGAACTGGGGCGGGTGGACTCGAACCACCAACCGTCCGATTAACAGTCGGATGCTCT
>CAYSKN010000036.1:0-16932 GCA_964431565.1 uncultured Gemmatimonas sp. | reverse complement strand
AAGTTTCTTGCTGTAGAGCATCTGACACCACGGCACATTCCACATCGTGTGATCGGCGATGTCGTGCGATTCACCCTCGCCTTCAATCCTGGAGCGGCTTTCGGGATGCATCTCGGAGGAGCTTCCCGGTGGATCTTCTCGGTGTTGGCAGTGATCATCGTTTCCGTCCTCCTGAAAGTTACGGTCGACCTGACACGCATCTCTCGTCTTGCAGCGACTGGTGTGCCCATCGTCGTGGGAGGGGCGATCGGCAACCTGATCGATCGCATCCGCATGCGCGAAGGGGTCATCGACTTCATCGACATCGGGATTGGCCGGACACGCTTCTGGACGTTCAATTTGGCTGATACCGCGGTCACGGTGGGCGCAGTGTGTCTTGTGCTGGCGCTCTGGGAGCAGGACAGACGGGAGCAGATGGAGCTTTCGCGGAAAGCGGAGTTGGCCGAGGGAACTGGCAGGGCTTCCGATCGAGTGACCTTCAGGCACTGAGTTCCTGCAAGTGTCGGTCGGGCAGGATTCGGTCTCGCAATTCACTGTCGGCTTTAAGGCTGGACAGCGACTCGATGTGCTCGTAGCGGCCCATGCCTCGCTTTCCCGCACTCGTGCCGCCACGCTGATTGCGAACGGGCTTGTGCTGGTGAACGGTGTGCGGCAGAAAGCGTCCTACAAGGGCGAGACAGGTGATGTCATCAGCGTGACGATCCCGCCACCCGTCGGCCGTGACATCATACCGGAGCGGATCCCCGTAAACGTTGTTTTTGAGGATGAGCACCTCCTTGTCGTTGACAAAGCGGCCGGGATGGTAGTGCACCCCGCTCCTGGAAACTGGTCAGGTACACTGGTGAATGCATTGCTGGGACGTGGCGAGCCACTGGCGGAAGGCGGTGGTGAGGACAGAGCAGGATTGGTACATCGTCTGGACAAGGACACATCAGGTCTGCTGGTGGTGGCCAAGGGCGATGTTGTGCACCGTGCACTGAGCAGTGCCTTGGCGGCACGACGAGTGACGCGGAGGTACGTTGCAGTCTGTTGGGGGCACCTGAAGGAAGACAGCATGGTTGTAGACAAACCCATTGCGCGCGACCCGCGAGACCGGACCCGCATGGCGATCGTCCAGACAGGAAAGGCAGCACGCACTGACTTTACGAGGCTCGCACGTCTTGATTCGGTGGATCTTCTTCGTGCCCACCTGCATACCGGGCGAACCCACCAGATCAGAATCCACCTGGCATCGATCGGACATCCCGTTGTCGGCGATGACACCTATGGGGGGGGAGGAGGTCGCAGGTTGACGGACCTGCCACCACGTCGGCATTTCCTGCATGCTGCGTGGCTGCGATTCCGACATCCCATCACCGGCGAAGTACTTGATCTGCGCTCCCCTCTTCCGGAGGATCTCCGCAAGTCACTTGCCGTGCTGAGTGGTATGCCGGAGCTGGCAACTCATAAAGATCCGCTCGATGTCTTTCACTTCTATCAGAGCGACTGATCTGTTCCCGCCCGAGGACGATCAGCGGCCACAGTGGCTGGTGGTGCGCTCAGGCGACGAATTACTCGGGATTCCCATTGTACAGGTCCGCGAATTGGTGCGGCCGGATGGCATACGGCCCGTACCCGGTGCACCGATCGTACAAGCCGGTATCGTCAATGTCCGGGGCACTGTCGTCACTGTGCTGGATCTCCTAGCACTTCGAACGGGACTGCGTGCCGTCGCTGTGGGCTCGATCGTCCTTCTTGAGCATGGTGCACGGACTATCGGCCTGGCTGTCGATACCGTACTCGATGTGCGCGCGGTTGATGATGGACGGGAGACGCAGGATTCCGCCGACATCATCACTGCCGAAGCCGTGATGCCGCTGGATGCTGTGGCGCTATGCGCCCGGCACATGCCTTGACAAGAGGAGACGAACGGTGGGCCGGACAGTACTGATCTGCGACGACGCCATCTTCATGCGCACCATGGTGGGGGACATTCTCACACAAGCGGGCTATGAAGTAGTTGGAGAGGCAGAAACCGGGAACCAAGCGGTGGAGAAGTACAGGGAATTGCGCCCGGACATCGTGACGATGGATATCGTGATGCCCGACATGGGGGGCATCGATGCGGTCCGCGAGATCACGAAACTTGATCCGTCCGCCAGAATCCTCATGTGCAGTGCCATGGGTCAGCAAGCCCTGGTCGTGGAGGCGATCCAGGCCGGAGCACGTGATTTCGTTGTCAAGCCATTTCAGCCGAGGCGTGTGCTCGAGGCGGTGAGTCGGGTTCTCGCTGCCTGAGCGGGGACGACCACGATGCAGGCCGGCCATGCTGCGGACATGGCGAGGTACACCGCGATCTTTCAGAGAGAGTCGCTTGAACATCTCGACGAGGTTGATGCAGCTCTGCTGGCGCTGGAACGCGGAGAGCCTACAGGCGACGGATCCGATCATATTGCGAGTCTTTTTCGTGGCATGCACACCATCAAGGGGATGGCGGCCGCTATGGGCTACGGAGAGATCGAGCAGCTCGCGCATGCGCTGGAATCACGGTGTGAGCCCCTCCGTGAGGGAAGAGAAGAGATAGCCCCGGACCTGCTGTCTCTGCTCTTCGACGGAACCGCAGCACTCAGGCTCACTGTTGATCGAATGGCTATCGGGCATCATAACGGCGAACAGGAGGACAGGGATACTGCAGTATTGCTTACCCGGCTGCGACGGGTGCCAGTGACCATTGCAACAGTGGATTCGAATCAGAATGGCCAGGCATCGTCATCACGCATCGGGAAGCCCGAGTCCGCAATTCCGGGGACAGCATCACGAACGGTCACTGTGCGTCTGGCGGATGACTGTCCGCTCAAGGGCGCTCGTGCATTCATGATTGTTTCCAGGCTCGAGGCGCTGGGCGTGATTCAAGCTACCAGACCACCCAGGTCGGCTTGGTATGCTGAGGGCTTCAATGGACACTTGGGTGTGATTCTGCGGAGTGACGCGAAAGATGATGCGTTGGTAGAAGCGGCCCGTAGTGTTGGTGAGACGGTCGAGGTGATGGTCTGCGCCACTTCTGCCGAGGCGTTGGTGAGCACTCCACCGGTTCGTACGGTCAGACTGGACGCACGCCGGCTGGATACACTGCTTGACCTCGTGGGCGAACTTGTCATCTCGCGTGACAGGCTGCTCAGAGCGGTCGAATCGGCTGGGCGGCCCGATCGTCAGTTACTGGCTGCGGTACGTGATTCCGTCCGTCTGGTGAGCGTGCTGCAGGACGAAGTTACCCAGATCCGTCTCCAGCCGGTGGCTCAGGTCTTCGACCGTTTCCCGAGATTGGTCCGCGATCTAGCCCACGAGCTCCGTAAGGAGGTCGACTTCGTACTGCAGGGACGGGAGATTGAGGTGGACCGGGCACTGCTCGATCTCATCAGCGAGCCGATCCTGCACCTATTGCGCAATGCGCTCGATCACGGACTCGAAGACGCTCCCACGCGATTGTCGGCAGGGAAACCAGCGGCGGGGAGGCTGGTATTGCGGGCGTTCCGGGACCGTTACGCGGTAGTGGTTCAGGTGCAGGATGATGGTCGCGGAATTGATCGCCAGGCAGTGCAGGAACGTGCCCGTCCCCTTGGTCTCATTGCGGATGATGTCACGCTACTGACTGATGATGTTCTTCTGTCGCTGGTATCCCGTGCGGGTTTTTCCACCTCGGAGAGCGTGACCCGGCTTTCTGGCAGGGGTGTTGGTGTGGATGTGGTGAATACGCGAATCCGGTCTTTCGGCGGCAGACTGGAACTTGAGACGAGTGAGGGCGTTGGCACCACTTTCACGATGCGCATGCCGGCCACGCTGGCGATAAGTCGTGCACTCCTGGTGGATGTACAGGGCGTCACCTTCGCGTTGCCGGTCACCAATGTCGTGGAGATTCTGCCATTCCGTGGTTTCTACGGTCCCGGCATTATCACCCATCAGAGCGGACGCGGGCACGCTGTAACAGTGCGTGACGAGATCGTTCCGATCGTGGCACTCGGCGCATGTCTCGGCCTCGTCGGATCGTCAAGTGAGCAGAATACATCGGTGGTTTTCGACGAAGATACGGAACTTCACCTGGTGATCGTGGAGACGGCGGGTCGGCGTTCCGCTCTTCTCGTCGATGGAATTGCGGGGCAACAGGACATCGTAATCAGACCACTGGACATGGTAATGGGAGCACTGCCCTGGTTTGCTGGCACGACCGTACTGGGTGACGGGACGCCAACCCTCATCGTCGACGTCGCGAATGTCACGGCACTTGCTGCATCGAGCGTGGGCCAGCCGGGCGCATCACGGCATGTGTCTTGTCCACTTGAGGAGGGCTCAACAGGTGAGAAGGCGGTGAGATACACATGAGCGTCCTCCATTCGCTGAAGACCATCCAGCTGGATGCCCTGCGCGAGACGGCCAACATCGGAGCTGGCCATGCTGCGACCGCGCTGTCACAAATGACCGGCAGTACGATAATGATCAAGGTTCCCGCCATCAGTGTGGCCGGCATCACGGATCTGCCAGCTCAGTTTGTGCCTGACGAAGAGCCGGTGGCTGCGGTCATGATGCAGCTCCTCGGCGACCTTTCAGGCCGTACATTGCTGGTGTTCCCGAAGCCCACCGTGATGCGGTTGGCGGAACTCATGCTGCGTCGTCCGGTGGGCTCATCAGCAATGCTCAGCGAGCTGGAGACCTCGGCGATCAAGGAAATGGGGAATGTCCTGAGCGGTGCCTACATGAATGCGCTCAGCGACTTCCTTGGCATGCTCCTTCTCCCGTCACCGCCGACAATGGTGATTGATATGTCGACCGCAGTCCTTGCCAATACCACAGGAGAATTCGCGAGTGACCCGGATGCCGTTCTGTGCGTGGAGACTGAATTCCTGCTGACGGAACGAGGGCAGGTTCTTCGCGGCTATTTCCTTCTTCTCCCTGACCCCACGTCTCTGCAAGTGATGCTGCGCGCATTGCGTCTTGCCTGAGAGGGACGGTAAGTGCTGCCACCTTCAACGGGACCGGAAGCAGGCACCGCATCTGATATACGGATCCAGCCGCCGCCGGATACGCCGGGCAGGGAAACCGCACTTCTGCGGGCGATGCTCGATCGCATCGATCGGCAGGATCCGGGTGCCTTCAACAATCTGGGTGTTCTATATCACGCGAGAGGCATGCACCCGGAGGCGGTGGAAGCCTTTCTTTGTGCGCTGGAAATCGATCCACGCATGCGTACTGCAGCACGCAATCTCGAGGTGGCGGCGGCGATACCCGGCGCATGTGACGCAAGGATATCCGCAATCGATGCACGAGTGGAGGCCGACCCTGATGACAGGGAGGCGTTGCGTGCACGGGCCCGCCTGACCCGTCTGATCGGGCACTTGACGGAGGCTGCCAGGCAACTTGATGCACTCCTCGCGGAGGATCCGGACGACGGCGTGGCACTCTTCGAGCGTGGGTTGATCGAGCAGCGCGCCGGTGATCTCAGGAAAGCGCAGAAATGGTATGAACGTGCTGTCAACGCCGGTGCCGCCACCGACGCTCAGCTTCATCTTGCCGAAGTGCTCTACCAGCGTGGCCAGAATGAACGGGCGCTTGCCCTGCTCGATGAACTGCTTCGGGGATCGCAGCGACACGCCGAGGCACATCTCCTTAGAGCATTCGTTCTCGGCGACATCGGGCATCATGAGGAGGCAATTCGGGCAGCTCGCTGTGCGACAGAAATAGATCCAGCGCTGCGAACGTTTGAGAATGATCTCTCCATAGATACTGGTATGCCGGGTGAACATGGCACACCGATGATGGCAGTTGAGCTCGGTGGTGCTCTCGCACATTACGGGCTGGGCCTTGCATTCCGGCAGCGCGGTTACCTTCGTGAAGCGCGGATGGAGTTCGATCGTGCTCTGGCCGATGGAGAGCAACCCGATCTTGTGATGCATGCACTCGCCGAACTGGATCTGCTCGAGCGGGATTCGGACTCGGCGAGGAGTCGATATGAGCAACTGCTCTACGGTGAGGAGCGTCCGCGCTGGTGGAACGAACACGGGCTTGCACTCCACCAGGCGGGTTCGATCGCCCTTGCATCCGAGAGTTACCGTCGTGCGCTTCGCCTGGATCCCCGTTATGCACTCGCTTACAACAACCTTGCCGTAGCCCTTGCTGACAGTGGCGATCAGAAGGCTGCAAGAGAGGCTCTTCTCAGGGCGACGGAGCTTGATCCGACGCTCGCCAGGGCGAGACGTAACCTGGCGTGGCTTTTCGCCAGAAATGGAGAACACCTGAGAGCAGTCTCATTGCTGCGCGAGCTGGTGACATTCCATCCTCATGATGCAGATGCATGGCACTCCTTGGGTGTGATACTTGCCGAGCTCGGCCGGCCCGACGAAGCGCGTGAAGCGCTGGCAATGGCCATCCAACAGCGTCCTGCCCATGCTGGGGCTCGATTCGCACTTGCCGGAGTATTGGGGGAGCTGGGTGATCACGACGGTACGGTGCGCGAGATCCAACAGGCGATGGCGGTCGCTCCGGTTCGTGCTCCCATCCGCCTGACGGTTGGGATGGATGTACAGACCGAATGCCCGGACGCTGCTGGAGCTGTCGATCTCCTTCAGACCTTGGGAGGGGCTCCGCTGTCGGGCGTGGAGATCGGTGTTACCGATCTTGGTGGTATGCTGCCCGAGCAACCCGATGCGCTTCTGTCCCGCGTGCCCACGGAAAGGGTGGAAAGCATCTGTGGTGATGCCGATGCGTTCGCTGAACGTACGTTGCATGGTGAGGCTCTCGAACGGTATCAGCGGGCCCGGGAGATGGTTGGGATGGAGCGCGGTACACGCGCACAGTGGCGCCGCGCTGCGCTCGGCGAGGCACGATCGATGTGCTTTCTTGAACGCGCTTCATCAGCTCGCGCACTACTTGATGAACTGATTGCGGAGACGCCGGACGATCCTGAGGTGTTGGTGCTGATGGCAGCCGGTCTGGCTGATGACCCTGTCGCCACAGACAGTGCCGTGAGTGCGTTGCTGGGACGCGTTCTCGCACAGCATGTCGGGAGTGCAGCCCTGCTGCATTTCGCTGGTGATGTAGCCGCCCGGACGGGTGACCGCATTCTCACGCTGGGCCTGTACCGTCAATCGCTCACATGCGATCCCGCGCGGCCGACGCCCAGAGTGAAAATTGCGCGTCTGCTTCGTCAACAGGGTGATCTGCTGGCTGCGCGTCTGGAGATCACTGCGGCGCTGACGGCGGCGCCTGGCTGGAGAGATGCGCTTCTCGAACTGGCCAGGGTTCATTGGGACTCAGGGCGGCCCGGTGAAGCCCGCAAGATTCTTGTGGAATCCCTTGAGCGTATTCCGACTGATCTGGAAGCACTGGACCTCCTAGCGGGTGTACTCGTCGCTGAAGATCGATATGACGATGCCCGTGTGGCGGTTGACCGGCTCTTGCGCCAGGATCCCGATCGTGCTGCGGGGCTTTGGTATGATGGCGTGCTGTTGTTGAGCCAGGCGCGGCTGCGTGATGCAATTGCCCGCTGGACCCGGGTGGAGCGGGATCCGGAGGCAGGCGTATGGGGACAGCGTGCGAGCAAGGCTCTCGAGAGGACCCGCGTCCGTGGGGTGATAGCGAACGGCACGGTTTCGGTCCGAGCGGCAGCGCACTCATCAGCGTTTTCACCAGTGGCCGGTTACGTGGCGTGAGCGGGAATCGCATCCAATGAGCATAGAGGGACGACTCCGGGATCTTGGGCTTACAGAAGTCCTCCAGCTGATGGCTGTTGGGAGGAGGAGTGGCACTCTCCACTGTGAGGCGCCACTGCTTGGCAGGCAGGTCCGTATCGGCTTTCTGGACGGTATGATCGCGAATGCCTCAATTCGCGATTCTGTTATCCGGGGATTGGACGACATTGAGCCGAATCACGCTGACGGTTCCGGCACGCAACCCGTGGGACAGGCGGGGCAGGCCGAGCGCGTCAGTGAGGTCGTGCAGGAAGCACTGAGGTGGAAAGAAGGGGCATTCCGTTTCTTGCCCAACGAGCTTCCCGATGCCGAGTCTCCGGTACGACTCGCTGTTGAGCCGATACTGATGGACGGTGCCCATCAGGCAGCCGTCTGGACCCGCATTGATGCGCGTGTCCCACATGTACGTGTTGTCCCGACCTTCGCGGATATCGAGCCCCGGCAACTACCGCTGCTGAAGCTGACGCCTACGCAGTGGGAAATTCTGACTCATGTTGACGGGCAGCGGGATCTCATTGGTCTTGCCGAAACCATGCGCCGCGATAGCACCGAGATTGCGGAGTTGGTGCATGACCTGGTCGTTGCTGGACTTCTGGTGCTTCGCGAAGCGCCAACTGCATCGCGTCGCTATCCGACGCCGCCGGTGAATCCAGCATGGTCACAAACGCATGATCTGTGGATTCCGGACCAGCCTGACATACCGGACGAATGGGCGCAGGACGGATCAGACGAGGCTGATGACGACCTGGTCTTCGATCCTGTCGACCTGGTGATGCCGGCCGCGGGCGACAGGGTCAGCAGTGGGCAGTTCGGACTACGGCCCCACGTTGCCCAACCGCTTCCTGAACAGTCCTTGCGTGGGGGGGTGGAAGTTGATGCATCGGGGAGGGATGACGGTCTCTCGTTGCAGCGACTCGGGAACGAGTGTGCACGTGTCGGCAACCTGTCGATGGCGGTGACACAATGGACCCGCGCGCTTGCTGCAGGGATCCCGGTGGCAGAAGCCATGCGGGTGCGCGAGATGACTGAGCTCGCAACTCGATTGAACTCGCTGCTGCATCGCTGACACCCGTTACTGATTCGTCACACGACGTTCAGCATGTGATGCCGGATCATCGGCAATGTGCGGGACGTATTCGTCCGCCCACTGGCGGAGGCGCGAAGAGGAGCGGGCGCATGCCCATTGTTGATCACGCGGCTCGGCTGATCACGTGCAAACTGGTTTACTATGGTCCCGGACGATCCGGGAAGACGACGAACCTCACCTACCTGCATTCGGCGCTGCCGAGTGGGCAGGTAGGTGCACTCACGTCGCTCGCAACCCGTCGTGATCGAACGCTCTATTTCGACTACCTGCCGGTGGATCTCGGTACGGCGGGCGCGTACCGGGTACGTTTCCAGCTTTATACTGTGCCAGGCCAGCCGTACTATCGCGCTATCAGGCAACTGGTGCTGCATGGGGCTGACGGGGTTGCATTTGTGGCGGACAGTCAACGCCACCGCTGGGACGACAACCTGGACAACCTGCAGGACATGCATGCCAATCTCGCCGAGCACGGGGTGGATGCGCGGGACCTGCCAATTGTCATGCAGTATAACAAGCAGGAGTTGCCATCCTCGCTTGTCGCGAGTGTGGCTGAGCTGTCGGCGGTCTTGAACTTCCGGTCGGTACCCGAGTTCCGTGCGGATGCTCTTTCGGGCCTGGGGGTATTCGATACTCTGCGTTCGTTGGGCATGCGGGTCCTTCGCCGTCTCGGGGCCGAAGACGGAGCCAGGACCAGCAGCAGTGCGGTAACCGGGCTGCGAACTCCCATCAGCGCCGCGACGCCCGCCTCTGACGCCGACCCTGAACCGACAATCGGCGGGCCTGTGATCCGTCACGAGGATCAGACAGTAGAGGCGGCAGCATGATGCCTGTGGATGGTGCACTGCGCTTCGATACTTTCGTTGTGGGTTCATCCAATAGTCTGGCTGCGTCTGCAGCCCGGGCGGTGGCAGAGGTGCCAGGTCAGACGTACAACCCCCTCTTCATCTACGGAGAATCGGGACGGGGGAAGACGCACCTAGTTGCAGCCATAGCTCATCGTGCACTCGAGAGAGAACCCGATGTCCGCGTGCTGTTTTCCTCTGGCGAGGAGGTTGCTGAAGATCTGCATCATTGGATCGGGACCGGACAGCGGCACCGTTTTCTCGAGCATTACCGACAGGCAGATCTTCTGATTCTCGACGACGTCCAGTTTCTCACAGGGCAACGGGAGACGCAGAGCGAGTTGCTGCGCCTGCTCAATTCGCTCATGAGGGGAGGCCAGCAACTGGTGCTCACCAGCGATCGGCAGCCAGCCGACATTGCTGATGTCGATCAGCGTCTGCTCTCGCGCCTGTCAGGCGGATTGGTGGTTGACGTAGGCGCACCGGATTTCGAGATGCGTCTTGCCATACTTAGGAAGGTGGCCGGAGAACGCGGGGTCAGTTTTGCTGATGGGGTGCTCGACGAGGTAGCACGAATGCCGTTCGCCAATGTGCGCGAACTGAAGGGTGCACTCAACAAGCTCTCTGCTTATCAGCAACTCGAGGAGCAGCCGGTTGTTGTAGCTGATGTACGTGCCGTTCTGGGTGAGCGGGCAGGCGCGTTTGGTGAGCGCTCCTGTTCGCCCGAGCCGTTGTCCAGCCGGTCGATGATGCCGGAGCGAATAGCAGCAATCATCCCGGCTGACACTGATTACGACGGGTTCCTGGCAGATGTTCTCCAGGAAGTGGAAGCACGTGTCGAGTCATGGCGTGTACGAATCGGTGAAGCGATCGCGTACTGGCGCCCGCAGGGCTACAGTGTGACTGTGCTCGAACGGGCCATGAACCTGACCGAGGAACCGGACGTCGAAGGACTGCTGGCGGCATACAAGAGTGCGGTGGGTCAACTGCGGCAACTGGAGAGCCAGGCAGTAGCAATTGATCCGGCCGCCTCTGCTCATCCCGTGCTTCATGATCCCGAAGCCGTGTGGGCGGCTGGGGAGCTGGTGGCCCAGATGATTGCTGCGAATGCACCGCTGCCTGCTCCATCGCCTGGGTACAGGCGTGAAGCACTCGAATTGAGTGCCGGCAATCAGCTTGCGTTGCGAGCGGTTGATGCGGTGATCGATTCGCCCGGCCGGCGCTTCAATCCTCTGTTCATACGTGGTCCGGCCGGCAGCGGCAAGTCGCATGTGGCACATGCCATCGGCAACGCAATGAGGGCTGTTGACTCACGGCGCAGGGTAGCCTGTCTCACGACGACCGCCTTCGTAGAGGAGTTCGTGGCAGCGCTTCAGGAGGGTGCCGTCGAACGCTGGCGAAGTCGGTACCGCAGTGCGGACGTCCTCATCATCGACGACATTCAGCATCTCGCCGGTAAGGAGCGCACACAGGATGAGGTATTCCGCCTCTTCAATCACCTCGTTGATCGCGGATGCCAGATCGTACTCACCGCTGATCGTCCACCGGGCGAACTGACCGGACTGGCTGATCGTCTGAGGTCACGTTTTGAAGGTGGCCTTGTGGTGAATCTTCCGGACAGGGAGCGAATGGTCAATGAGCCATCTGTCTTGAAGGTAGCGGGCGATGTCGATCGCTTTTTTGAGGATCGCGAGAAGATGGTGTGGGAGTGGCCAGAACTGGGTGCCCGGCTGATTGAGGAATACCGCTGATGGAGAGGAACTAAATGGCCATCCGTGGAAATCTCAGCGAAGCCAGCCTGGCAGACGTCCTGCAGTTGCTTGCACTTGGACAGAAGACCGGCTGCCTGAGCATCGCCGGTCAGGGTCGTTTCGGGACGATGCATTTCGTGGCTGGTCGCGTTGTTCACGCAGCCATTGTCAATCGCCGTGATCGGCTGGGCGACCGACTCGTCAGACTGGGCGTCATGGCTGCTGACGATCTTGCTCGCGTGCTGGCGAGCCTGCCGGAGCATGATGACAGGCTCCTTGCCCGTACGCTTCTCGAGCGCGGGACAATTGAGCGCGCGATCATCCTCGATGAGTTCCGGCAGCAACTGGAAGAGGTTGCGTACCACCTGTTCGGCTGGACGCATGGAATGTTCACCTTCGAACCGGATGGCCAGGGCAGAGCCGATCCGCCATTCTTTTCGGTGAACGTGGATTCGCTGCTGCTCGAAGGAGCGCGGCGTGTCGACGAGTGGACGCAGATCGAGAAGAAGATCCCCAGTCTGGATTCCGTCTTCGAGATGGATGCGGACAGGCTCGCTGGTCGAGAGGTCCCGCTCAGCAAGATCCAGGAACTCATCGCACCCATGCTCGACGGGACTCAGGACGTCGCTAGTATCGTCGAGCGTTCCGGACTTGGTGAATTCGAGGTGGCTAAGGCGCTTTACGGTTTGCTGTCCGCGGGTTATGTCCAGCGCGTGGGGCGCAGTGCTGCAAGAAGGCAACCGCCACCCGAGAGCAGGATCGCGGAACATCGCAACCTCGGGACGGCATTTTATCGCACGGGTATGCTTGATGAGGCCGAGAGGGAGTTCCATCGAGTGCTCGAGTTGCGTGATGCCGACGGTGTTGCACTGTTTCATCTGGGTCTGGTGCATGCCCGGCGGGGCGCGTGGAGAGATGCTGTCGGCGCCTTTTCGCGTGCCGCGGATGCAGCAGAGGCTCCGGCGGCAGTTCACCACAATCTTGCGTTCTGTACGGCGCGTCTTGGTGACATGGCGCAGGCCGGAGAGTATCTCGCGGAGGCGGAGCATCGTTCCGGAGCGATGCCCGATCCGCGTGTGGCGTTGACGGCCGCACAACTGGCGATTGCCGACAATGATCTGGTCGATGCCGACCGGCATCTGGCCCGTGCCAGGGGGCAGTGGGGTTCGCGCCAGCCGTCGGCGGCCTGGTTTCACATGGCCGGACTTTGTGCTGCACTGAGCGGGGACCATATCCGGGCAGTCGCCATTCTCGAGGAGGGGCTGAATCTACATCCGCATGCCATACCTCTTCACAACAATCTGGCCGTTGTACAGGAGCGACGTGGAAGCCATGAAGCTGCGGCCCGCACAGTTGAGCATGCGCTGCTTGAGAACCCCAACAGTGCACATCTTCACAAGAACCTTGGCGATTACTACTACAGGTTCCAGCGCTACGATGAGGCATGTGACTCGTTCACGCGCGTGGTACGCCTAGCGCCGAGGCATGGTTCGGATGTGTACCTGAAACTCGGGAATATCGCATATCGTCGCGGTTTAATGGATGAAGCGCGTGCGGCGTGGGAACAGGCGCTGATGCTGGATCCGGAGAGTCGGATTGTGCACTCGAATCTGACTGCGCTGCTGGGTGGTGACCACGCGCCCGACCCAGTGCTGGCTGGCGTTACTGGGTGAAGCACGGTCAGAGCGCCGGGAGCATCGCTGGGTAAGGGTGATTCACCGACGGTCGGATTGCCCGCTGCCAGGGTGCTTCGTTGACCATCCGGTAGCTGCACTGTGAGACAGGCTGAATCACCGTACTCGCGTCGCCCTAGGCATCGAGAGGTGCGAGAGCGGAAATGTCCGGGCGAACAGTCCGGGAAGACAGGCTCTTGATGGCTTCACAGCGATGAAGTCCGGTGTTCTCTTTCGTCAGCAGAAACGCAGTCGGGAAGGCCACGGCTCGCCACAACCTGCGGTATTCGACGCACAACACTCCGAGACGATCATGGAGCCTGATATGAAGCGGACCCTGCCGGGGTTCACAACGCGGGCAAGCGGATGAGCGGCGCAACACCAGCTTCGCTGAGGGAACGATACGACAGCCTGCTTGCTGCTCTTGAAGACTCAGCCGGACGATTGGGCACGGATGAGTCTTTGTCGATCGAACGTGACAGGTTGAAGGGCGAAATCATCAAGCTGTTCCGCGAGGCTGACGCGAGTGTGAGAGAAGCCCAGGCATTCAAGGAGTCCATAAGAGGGCTGGCCGGGCTTTGGAAGCATCTTCGTGCACAGGTTACGGACGATGATGAGTCACGGGTGGCATCATCTTCTGCCGGTGGGGCGTCGCAAGCGCAGACCGTAAGCACTGTCGTGGATCATCTCGGAGCCTCGACCTTTACCGAGAAAGGCTGGTCGCGTCTGTCGCTCGGCGATCCGGCTGGCGCCGAGGTCGCATTGCACCGTGCACTTGACTTGGCGCCTGGCAACAGCGAAGCCGAGGCCCTCCTTGGCTGGGCGCAGATGCTGCAAGGGCGCTACGACACGGCGCAGGTGACGCTCTCAAGAGTCATCGCGCGTGAGCCGGCGCACGCACTTGCCTGGACAAACCTGGGTTATATAGCTCTGCGTAAGCACCAATACGAGGATGCTGTCGGGCGCTTCTCGGCGGTGATACAGCGCGACACCGATCGCAAAGCCACATTGTGGGCGCATCTTTACCTGGGGATGGCTTATCGCGAGCGTGGCCTGTTTGAACAGGCGGAGCAGACATTCAGGACCGCACTCGAGCTCGGACCCAATCTGCTGCAGGCATGGTATGAACTGGGGCGCACCTACTGGTTCAGTGGACGTCGCTCAGAGGCATTGCGTGCGTGGGAGACCGGGGCGTCCTCAAACAGGTTCAATCCGTGGGGGAAGCGCTGCGCGGAATTGCTGCTGATCGTGGAAGCGGGTGGAGCACCGCAGCACGAGGATTGATTGCGGGATCGGTGTTGTGGCGTCTCGGACGCGACGCGTCGATCCGTACTGCCGTTACGATACTGGCATTGACGGGTCCGCGCTTAGGCGAGGCTCAGGCCGCCTGGCAGGAAGTGAGAGCCTCTCATAAGCCGCCAGCAATACTTGCGGTTCAGGTTCAGGAACGGTTGTCCACAGCCGGGCCATCGGTGCTGTCCTCAATGCAGGGGGCGGGGATACGTATGGATGCAGGTCGGTTTACGGTTGTAGCTCACCCAAGTGATGACCGACTGGCGCAGTCGCTGCTTACCGCAGCACAGTCGAATGACTCCTTTCCCGGTTTGCCCCGACCTGCGGCTCATGTGCTGGTGGCTATTGCTCCGGATCACACAACCTTCCGTGCCTGGGTTGGTCCGGGAGCTCCAGAGTGGGGGGCTGCGGTCGCCTTTCCAAGCCAGCAACGGGTGGTGGTGCAGGGAAGCTACGCCAGCGCTGAGGCGGGAGACCCCAGGGTGGTGTTGCGACACGAGCTCGCCCACTTGGCCCTGCACGAATATATGGGTGGGCTCCCTCCCCGATGGTTCGATGAAGGATATGCGAGTGTCGCTGCCGGCGAGTTCAGTAGGGAGCAGGCCTTCGAGACGTCCATTGGTATGGTGTGGCGTACGCTGCCCTCCCTCGAAGAGCTGGAGAAAGGTTTTCGGCGTGGCGGGATCGAGGCTTCTTGGAGCTATGCCATGGCTCATCGTGCCGTGAGCGAGTTGAGGGCGCTTGGCGGACGCCGCGGGCTCGACCACTTCTTTGGTTACTGGAAGGTGACCGGTTCATTCGAGAGAGCTGTCCGGGAGGCGTACGGCATCACCGGTGTGGCCTTCGAGAAACACTGGCAGCAGCAGACACGACGTCGTGACGGTGCGCTGTCACTGGTAACCGATCTTTCCGTTGTGATGGCGTTGCTGGCGCTCCTTCTGCTTCCGCTGGTGGTGATCAGGCGTCGCCACGACCGAAGACGACTCGATGCAATGCGCTGCGCTGATGCACAGCAGGAGGCACTAATACTGGGCAGCGCGCCAGTGGTGCCGCTGGATGTCGCCGATCGCGAGGACTGGGACCTCGTGGCTGAAAGTGAGATCGACAGCAGAGCACCCTTGCCGATCAATGCTGGCGACCGGTATCCTGAGTGATGACCGATATTGAAAAGCCTCGTTCGCGCGCACTCATGTATTGGGGTGCGGCGACTCTATCCCTCCTGTTCGGCTACCTCGATCTGGCGCGGGGCGGCGAAACGATTGCACCCCTTCTGCTGGTGATCGGCTACGTGGTGCTGATTCCGCTGGCCATTCTCAAGGGCTAGCACTCGGGAGTACGCGGTTGATTGCCGAAATCCGATCTTCGCCTTGGTTCCTGGCTCTGGCGAACGTGATATTCCGGTTAATTTTGTCGCGGCATGAGGAACGCTTCTGTCGAACCATTGTATTTTAGCAATGGAGTTCAGGCAGGCGCATCTGGGGGCGAATAGCTCAGTCGGTTAGAGCACCTGTCTTACACACAGGGGGTCGGGGGTTCGAGTCCCTCTTCGCCCATCACATCCGGGCCATTGCGGTAAGTGGTTCTTGCCACGCGCAATCGGATGCTGCAGTTTACCGTTTTTTCCGGAGAACCGCCTGGCTTTCGCACGGTCGACGGTTTTCCAACAACCGGAAGTCCCGGATACCACGGTCCACGGTGCGGAGGTTACGACATTGATGTCACGGCATTCTCAGGCGTTGGCAGGGATCTTTTTTGCCCTCGGTGGTACATTTGTGCCCTCCGTGGTTTCTGCGCAGGTCAATCGCGCACCGGATCCCAACGCCGCGCGCGTGATGGTCGCGGTGTTTCGCTCCAGTGAGAAGGGTCTGGGGGTGGAGGCTGCGGACGCCGTGCGGTCGCGAGTGAGCAGCGATTTCCCGTTCAAGCAGGTGTACGTCCTGCCGAAGAAGGATCTCGAGGCTACGCTCGAGGCGTCTGGTTTTTCGGTGGTCGACGCGCTCGAGCCACATGATCAGAAGGCGCTCGCGGGCATTCTGCGTGCCGATGAGTACGTGACGGGCAGCGTTACGAAGACCGAAACGGGTGTTAAGGTTTCCGCTGAGCTCGTTCTCTCGCGTGACAACACGCTCGTGCAGCCGCTGGGTTCCTTCGAGGCGAAGAATGTCAAGGATGCAGCCAAGGACATCTCGCATGAGATGAAGGAAGCCTTCAAGCAGATCGATTCCGAAAAGAAGTGCAACAACCTTGGCCGTCAGGGTGAGTTTGACCAAGCGATCGCTGCAGCCAAGGAAGGCATTACCGCCTATCCGAAGGCAACGCTGGCTCGTATCTGCATGGCCATGGTGATGGTTACCCAGAAGGCGCCAGCGGCGCAGATGCTTCAGGTTTCGCGGGAGATCGTCGATCTCGACCCAACCAACCAGCAGGGACTTAGGCTGCTGGCTGCGGCTTATCAGGACCTCAATCAACCCGATTCGTCTGTCAGGACGCTCACCAGGCTGCTGGCTGCTGATCCCAAGAATCCGCGTCTTCAGAAGGAAGTCGTCGACGCACTGACGACATTGGTTG
>CAYSKN010000035.1:0-16996 GCA_964431565.1 uncultured Gemmatimonas sp. | reverse complement strand
GCTATACCTCGTTCCTGCCGTATCGCATCGGTGAGCGTCACGAGTTGAAGCTCGCTTAGCACGGTGACCTTGGGTGCGGTTACTTCGGGTGAATCCCCGACGCGAAGACTGAACTGCACCTCGCGGCCACCTCGCCGTACTGTGATGGGGAGTGCCTCACCGACTCTCAGATCAAGCAGCCTGGCCTCCCACTCGAACGGATTGCGCACTGCTCTCCCGGCGGCAGCCATGATCTGGTCACCCACCCGCACACCTGCATTCTCGGCTGGTGAACCCGGTACTACACGTGCCACGATGGCACCCACCGAGGCAACCTGGCGCGCCGTCTCCACCCGGGGTGCTTCCAGGCGGATACCAACCCACGGCTGCCTGACCGAACCGTGTTCAAGGAGGTCCTCGACAATGCGCTTGGTGCGATCTATGGGAATTGCAAATCCCAGCCCGATATTGCCGCCGCTGGGTGAGTAAATGGAGCTGTTGACACCGATCACCTCGCCATTGGCATTGACCAGCGGACCACCGGAGTTGCCGGGATTGATGGCAGCGTCAGTCTGGATCATGTCCACGTAGACACCGGCTCCATCCGATGAGCCAGCGAGGTTTCTGCCGATTGCGCTCACCACTCCAACCGATACGCTCGGCTCGTTGTTGCCCAGCACGAAGCCGAACGGATTGCCTATGGCAATGGTCCACTCCCCTACAATGAGATCACTCGAACGGCCGAGCGGGGCAACGGGAAGGTTGCTGGCGTCTATGCGTACCACGGCAAGGTCGTTTGTGGCATCAATGCCAACCACCGTTGCGCTGTAGGTGGTGCCATCACGCAGAGCCACCGACACGGTAGTGGCATCGTTGATGACGTGAGCGTTGGTGACTACGACGCCATCCTGACGCACGATGAACCCTGAGCCCATTCCGGCGTTGCGTTGCTCTCCTGATCGCTGCCCCATGAAGTACTCGAAGACGTCGGCAGGCACACGCTGAACCGTCTCCGTCTGTACCGTAACCACGGCGGGGGCAACGCGTTCCACCGCACTGGTGATCGCGGTCCGCCTAGACGCGTCTACAGTCTGGGCAGGCAACGGTCCGCCGGCACTTGGTTGTGCCGGAGGTAATGTTCGTGACTGCGCGTTGGAGTCCGACGGGTTGGCACTCTCGCATCCGACGAGTGCAAACGCCACGAGGCATATCAGAGAGGCACGTGAGGATCTTGCCATAATTGGTTGTGCGGTCTGTCGAACACCAGAAGTTGACTGTACGGCGACTCGAGAGAGGCGATCTCCGGACGCCCGCGGGGAGCATGTGAGAGGTAAGAGATACAGGGGCAAACCAACCTGCTGCTCCTCACGTCACGGCTCCGCAACATAGCATGCGTCCGGGTAGGTGACTTCGTGCAGCGAGAGACCGTGGGCAGGAGCGGGTGGTGATGTCTCGGCGTTGTCAGGCGCATCCAGAAGCCGCGCAGTCGTTCCACACGGACGGCGCCCTGCAGCCACATCGACCATTGTCCCGACCAGAAAACGCACCATGTGATGGAGAAAGCGATTCGCCGACACTTCGAACACCCAACCGCCGTCACGAGGTAACCACGCTGCATGATGGATGATGCAGCGGTGATGATCGTAGACCGGCGCCGTGTGCGTCACAGCAAAAGCCCTGAACGTATGCTCTCCCGGAAGGGCTTCGGCCTCCCCGTGCAGCACTTCGCCACTAAGCGGGCGGGCAAACTCCCATTCGTAGCGACGGCGGAAGGGCGAGGAGGCCCAACGATCCGTACCCAGAAGATAACCATATCGCCTGGCCGTTGCGCTGAATCGCGGGTGGAAGTCGGGGACCATTCGGTGGCTGGCTGCAATCCAGATGTCGTGGGGCAGCAGTGCGTTCATGGCCCGCTCCAGCCGTTGAGGGGTCCAGTGGGACTGCATGCGAACCGCGACGGCCTGGCCGTGCGCGTGTACACCGGCATCTGTCCGCCCTGCAGCAACGGCCGGAACGCTGACACCTCCGGAGAGCTTCTCAAGCACCCGTTCCATTTCGCCCTGGACGGTCCTCCTGCCGGGCTGGCGCTGCCAGCCGGCATATTGTCCCCCATCGTATTGGGTGACCAGAAGGATCGGGCGTGGATCCATGGGAGCGCTGAAGGTAGGCAAGGATGAGGGTAGCTTCAACCGATTGCTCCGTACCCGGAATCTAGTCCGGACCGGCCGGGTCTTCTCGTTGGAGTTCCATCACCTTTTCTTGATGTCATGGCACCTCGCACCCTTGCATCGCTGGCACATGCACTCTCGACGGCTCCCGATCTCGACGGGGCTCTGGTAGCGCTCGGAGAGTCCCTCGCGGAACTGGATCGCGCGGCCTCGGTGGCGCTGATCCGGTACGATGCCCGCCGCGATATGCTCCGCGAGCGACTGTCGCCCGCGGGAGGCACCGTGGAGCGCTCGAACCTTGAGACAACGTTCGACCATCTGCCCGAGCAGGTCAGGATTCGCATCATGAGTGGCGGGCCCTTCCTTGATGTAAACGACCGCTCGGCAGACTACCTGCGCCTGTGCGGTTTCGCGAGCTCGCTCGATGCCGGAGTCTTGGCCCTGCGAGGAATGCGGGTCGAAGGTCAACTGGGAGCTGTCCTCGCACTCTACGAACCGCGAAAGATCTTCGGTACGCGCACTACCGAAAGAATTGCTCCTACCGTAGCCCTTTTCGATCTGGCATATGCGCGCCTGAGCGAGCGTGAAGCGCGGGAGGAGGCGGTCCGAACCCTTGAGGACGTCACCCATCGTGTACATGGCGAGTATCTGAAACGCCTGTCCAGCCTGGAAGCCGAGCTGCGCCATGTACGTGATACGCCACATGAGATGGCGGCATTCAATCCGTCTCAGATCATTGTATTGCAGACCGAGGCAGCGCGTGCCCAGGAAGAGGTGCGCCGCTCTGCCAGGAAGGCTGAACTGGCGGAGCAACAACTGGCTTCGGCGGTCGGTCAGCTCGAACAGGCACACATGGAGCTTCATCGGAGGAGCGAAACACTCAGGCAGAAAACCCGCACTCTGTACCTGGTGGACCGACTCCTGTCGCTTGATGCCGAGACGGGCGAGGCCCGGAAGCTTGTGGATGCCTTGCTGCTGTTGGTAGGCGATGACATGCAGGCGCAGCGCTGCTCTCTCATGCTGCGTTCACCTGATCCCGACTACCTCTATCTCGCAGCGGCGCGTGGAATCGCACCGAATATCGTGGAAGGAATGCGCATCCGAATCGGGGAGGGCGTAGCCGGGCGGGTAGCAGCAGCCCGGGAGCCGCTGCTCGTACGCGATGTCAGCGAGGCTTCGCAACATCCTTTGCTACGCGATCAGTACTTCACCACTGGCAGCTTCATAAGCTTTCCGCTGGTCTATCATGACGAACTCGTGGGCGTACTCAATCTGACCAACCGGGCCCAGCACGGTGTTTATTCAGAGGAGGATGTGGAGCGTGCACGGCTGCTCGGCCTGGTGATTTCTTTGATAGCATCGCGCAACGGCCTCGCCGAAGCGTTGTTGGAGAGTATCCATGCCGGGTGACCCTCTTTCGGCGGTGATCCGGCAATTGGCAATGCACGAGGTGCTGGAGGGTGAGGCGCTTCATCGGGCATTTGGAGTCATCATGAGAGGGGAAGGAACGCCAGCTCAGGTAGCCGCACTTCTCATGGCGCTGAGGATAAGAGGCGAGACCCCAGCAGAAGTTGCAGGTGTGGTGCGTGCCCTGCGCGATGCCATGGTGGTACTCCCTGCCGCCGAGCCGGAGACACTGGTGGACACGTGCGGGACTGGTGGCGGGGCGTTCACAACCTTCAACATCTCCACAGCTTCGGCACTGGTGGCTGCCGGAATGGGTGTCCGCGTGGCCAAGCACGGCAATCGATCCTTCACCTCGCGGTCCGGAAGCGCTGATGTTCTTGAGGCTCTGGGTGTGGTGATCGAGGCGACGCCGGCAGCTATGGCATCGATTCTGGCGGAGGCAGGTATCGTCTTCATGTTCGCGCCGCTCATGCATCCGGCTCTGAGGCATGTGGGGCCGGTTCGTCGTGAGCTGGCGATACCCACGGTGATGAATATCGTTGGCCCGCTCGCCAATCCGGCTCGTGCAGGCCGTCAGGTTGTAGGCGTTGCCGAACGGGGCCGTATTGACCTGCTGGCGGAGGCGTTGCGTGAGCTGGGCTCGGTGCGTTCGATGGTGGTGTACGGAGAGCCTGGCCTGGACGAGATCTCGCCGCTCGGGCTCACAGAGGTACGTGAGGTTCGCCAGGGGTATACGACAGGCTGGACGATTGATCCGGCCGAGTATGGTGTTGGCGCCGTTGATGCAAACGAACTGGCTGGAGGTGATCCGGTTGAAAATGCTCGATTAATCGAGGCGTTGATGCGCGGCGGAGGTTCAACCGGTGCCAGAGCTGCGGTCTTGCTAAACGCCGCAGCCGCGCTGTATGTGAGCTGCAACGACATCAGCTATGCGACAGCGGTGGAGCAGACACGTGAGGCGCTGGCGGCCGGTGTTGGCCATGGCGTACTGGAACGCCTCAAGTCGGCCTCACGAAAGGCACGCAGCGCGGAAGAATCGGGTCGCTGAAGTGAGGTGCCACTAGCCGCTCATGCCCAGGTGTGAAACATAGGCGCCCGCTGCCTAGCAGCGTCGCAGCACACCCACCACAATGCCCTGGATCCTAACATCGTCCTCATGAACGAAAATGGGTTGCATATTCTCGTTTGAGGGCTGCAGTCGGATTCGGCCGTCACGTTCGCGGTAGTAGCGCTTGACCGTGGCTCCGGCACCGTCCAGCATGGCGATGACCATCTCCCCGTTGTCGGCAGCCTGTTTGTCGTTGATGATAACGAAGTCGCCATCGCGGATATGCTCGTCGATCATTGAGTTGCCGCGCACCTTGAGGACGTAGTGACTCCCTTTGCGCCGCAGAAACCCGTCAGGTACGGCTACTGTCTCGCCGCTGTGCAGAGCCTCAATGGGTGCGCCAGCTGCGACCGAACCCAGCAGCGGAAGCTCAACTGCTCGCTGAAACAACTCGGAGGGCAGGATTTCGATGGCGCGGCTTTCATTGTATGACCGCTTGATGTAGCCCTTGCGTTCAAGATTGGTGAGATGCTCATGGACTGTGGCGAGCGAGTTATAGTTGAAGCGCGACGCGATTTCCTCGAAGCTTGGCGCGTAACCGTTGGTTTCACTGTACTCCGAGAGAAAGGAAAGGATTTCGCGCTGTCGCTTGGTGAGTGCCACAGGACCTCCGGGGACAGGTGCTGGCCAAGCCCGAAAACAGGCCGAATATCTGACCCGCTACATTAACCGAATACAGGCCGAAGTGCAAGAAACGTTTTCCGAAGTTGGCGATCGGACCGTCTGGAGAGAACCGATCGGTACGTTGGGGAAGCTCACCGTTCAGGCGTACCAGCGCGCGGCTGCCGTGAGCGCAAGACTCGATGACATCAGGGCAGCAGCGCTGGACGCGAGGCCCGCTGTCCCGTTTGCGGCCGCCTTGCGGCGGGAACGGGTTGCTGTCATTGCAGAGGTCAAGCGCAATTCGCCCTCCAAGGGGGCGATCGCGCCGGGGCTCGACGCGGTGGTACAGGCCGTCACTTACGTGAGGGGAGGCGCTGCAGCCGTTTCCGTACTCACTGAGAGCGGGCATTTCGGCGGATCGCTGGACGACCTTGCAGCGATTACCGCCGTCGTTGACGTTCCGGTCATCCGCAAGGACTTCATTGTGCATCCGGTTCAGCTCTGGGAGGCACGGGCTGCGGGGGCTTCGGCAGTGCTGCTGATAGTGCGGGCACTGGCACCTGACCTCCTGCCGCGGTTGCTGGAGACGGCACGGGAGGCACGACTGGAAACGCTTGTTGAAGTCCGCGATCTGCAGGAACTTGACAGGGCTCTCACGGGCGGTGCCGCGGTTGTCGGTGTCAACAATCGCAACCTCGAGACTCTGGTTATGGACGCCGGTACGGCGCTGCGAATCATTCCGCGCATCCCGGCCAGTTGCATTGCTGTGGCGGAGAGTGGCATGAGGGTGCCTGCTGATGTTGAGAACGCTGCCCGTGCCGGTGCCGATGCGGTTCTTGTGGGGAGCTCGATCTCCGCGTCAGCGGACCCGGCTGCTGAGGTGCGTGATATGGCTGCGATACGCCGGTACGACGGTGCCCGACGCTGAGCAATGGCAGTGCGCCTGGCACCTGCCGAGAAGCCAGAAGTGAGGGCAGGGGCTGCTCTGTGCCGATGACTCGCGTGAAGATCTGCGGTCTTACCTTGAGGGCCGACGCTGTGCATGCCGAGGCGGGGGGCGCCGCATATCTGGGCGTTGTACTCGCGGGTGGGCCACGGCTCCTCACCGTGGAGCAGGCCCGTCATGTGATCGGAGCGCGGCGGGAACGGGTGAGGCGGGTTGCCGTTTTCGGCAATCAGCCGATCGAGGAGATGATTTCGATTGCCGAGCAGCTCGACCTTGATGTACTCCAGTTGCACGGCGTTCCAGGCGGCGCACGGGTTGGCGGCTTCCCCCAGTGGCGTGCGCTTGCAGCAGCGGTGGACATAATTCGCCGTCACACCGGGCGGGAGGTGTGGCCTGTCATGAGGCTGAGTGGAGCCGAGCTTCCGCACGGCGCGCAAGAGCTTGCCGTTGCGGCCGGTGCTCTGGTGCTCGATACGCATGTGGTGGGTCAGCTTGGCGGTACCGGTGTAGCGCTCGACTGGCGGGGGCTGCGTGAGGCCATCGATGGTCTCAGGGCAGCTGTCCCGTCGTTCACGTTGGTGCTGGCAGGCGGATTGAAGCCGGAGAATGCGGCCCAGGCGATCGGGCTCCTGAGGCCCGAAGTGGTGGACGTATCTTCCGGCGTCGAGGCAGCGCCAGGTGTGAAGGATCCTGTGCGCGTGCGGGAATTCCTGAGAGCAGCGCACGGCGCTGCGGAGAAGAAGTGATGACCCGTGTGGAACTGGTGGACCAGGTGGCTGTCAGCGAGCGCTTTGGACCGTTTGGCGGGCGCTACGTCCCGGAAACCCTGATACCGGCTCTCGATCAACTCGAGGCTGCTTTCGAGGCGGCCAGTGTCGATCCGTCATTCCTCAACGAACTGGACGAACTCCTGAGCAACTACGTGGGGCGTCCCACTGCGCTCACATTTGCTCCTCGTTTCAGCAAGCGGGTGGGTGCACCGATATGGCTCAAACGTGAGGACCTGAACCATACGGGTGCCCACAAGATCAACAACACGGTGGGGCAGGCACTCCTGGCCCGTCGTATGGGTAAGCGCCGTATCATTGCCGAAACGGGAGCTGGCCAACACGGTGTGGCCACTGCCACGATTTGTGCCCGATTCGGTCTGGAGTGCGTCGTTTACATGGGCGAGGAGGACATGAAGCGGCAGGCACTCAATGTCTTCCGAATGCGCCTTCTCGGTGCAACGGTGGTTCCCGTCACTTCGGGAACGCGAACACTCAAGGACGCTACGACTGAGGCCATACGTGATTGGGTCACCACGGTGAATGACAGTCACTACATCATCGGGTCCGTCGTAGGTCCGGCTCCGTATCCTCGGATGGTCCGTGGCTTCCAGTCGGTAATTGGCCGTGAGGCGCGGGAGCAGATGCTTCAGCATACCGGCGGGCTTCCCCATACCGTGGTGGCCTGTGTGGGTGGAGGGTCAAACGCCATGGGGATCTTTGCCGGCTTTGTTGCTGACTCTGAAGTGGAACTGGTAGGCGTAGAGGCCGCTGGAGAGGGACTGGATACGGGGCGCCACAGCGCTTCCATCACCAAAGGCTCACCGGGGGTGCTGCATGGCTCACTGAGCTATCTGCTGCAGGACGCTGCGGGTCAGGTGCATCCGGCACATTCGATATCTGCCGGACTCGACTACCCCGGTGTGGGTCCTGAACATGCGTGGTTACATGACATTGGTCGGGCCAGTTATGACGCTGTTACCGATGGCGAGGCGTTGCGCGGTGTTGCTCTGCTCAGTAGGCTGGAAGGAATAATCCCGGCACTCGAAACAGCACACGCTGTAGCGTGGGTGGAGCGTTCGGCAGGACGCTGGTCCGTCGATGAACCTGTGCTCATCTGCGTAAGTGGGCGCGGCGACAAGGACGTAGAGACCATCAGTCGGCACAAGTTGCCGGAAATATGACGGCAGGAGTACACGGAACGGCGCATTCAGCGCTTGGGGCAGTCGAGGATGCGCTCCGGGCGATGTCGAAGGCATTCCGTTCCGTGCAACTGTACCTCCCGAACAATCCATCGCGCGGCCAGAGTCTTGAGGGTGCCAGGCAGGCCTTCGGTCGGGTCTGGACACATCTGGAGACAATGGAACTTGAGGTGCACGAGGCATCCTTTGTGTGGCGGGGGAGTGATGTCTTCCGTGACGGTGAGCGAGCAACCGAGTCGCTGCCTTGGCTGCTCTATCGCGACGGGCTCCGGCTCATCACGTTTCTTCCCGGCTGTGAGATCCGTGATCTGGAGACTCTGCTCACCCTGTTGCAGCGCGTCCGGGTGGGAGTCGGCGAAGACGACGACCTGATCACGATGCTGTGGGCTTCCGATTTCGAAGCCATGCGCTGGCAGTATGTGGAAACCGTTGATCTCGTGGATCCTCTTGCGCTTCCGTCACCGGATCGTTCCGGGATAGCGAGTATAGCTCCGGGGCGGCCGCAGCTTGCGGTGCCGATGTTCGAGAGTCAGCCACCCGGCAAAGGACCACCCCCGGGCGTGGTGCGGGCAGAGGATTTCGATGCCACGCTCCATTTCCTTGAGCAGCGTGAGCTGGCCTATCTCCAGGACGAACTGCGACGTGAGTACAGCGAGGATCAGCGCCGGCTGGTGCTTGCCAGTCTCTTCGACATTCTGGAAATACGAGGAGAAGCAGAAACACAGGGCGAAGTTCTCCGCATCCTGGATCAGCTGGTGCTGGAGTTCCTCACCGCTGGCGATTATGAGCTCGTAGCTTACGTGCTGCGTGAGGCGGCACAGACGGCCCGGCATCCCGATAGCGATCCCCTTGTCGTTCAGGCGCTCACTGCTCTTCCCGGTCGTCTCAGTGAGCCCGCGGTCGTGGTGCAATTGCTGAGTGCTCTCGATGGGAGCACGCGTACCCCGGTCACCTCGTTACTCGAGGGATTGTTCGGCGAGCTTAGGGCACAGGCGCTGGAGCCGCTGGTGGCATGGTTGGGTGAAGCTGGTGCTTCGCCTGCACGAGCGGCAATAGAACGTGCTTCGGTGCGCCTGGCCAGTGCCCATACGGGCGAACTGAATCGCCTGCTCGAAGATTCGCGTGGCTCGGTTGTGCGCGGAGCGCTCAGACTGGTCGGACAGTTGAAGACCGCCCGGGCGGTACCTGCTCTCTCACGTCTCCTCGGGATGGCGGAACCGCAAGTCCGTGCGGACGTGGTGGGAGTGCTTGCGGATATCGGATCACCGAGCGCGTTGCAGGTCCTGGAGCGTGGCATTGAGGATGCGAACCGGGATGTGCGGGTGGCAACCTATCGCGCCATTGGCGCCAGGCAGCACACCGGCGCGCTGCCACGCCTACTCGACGCCATTCGCCGCAAGGAGATCCGAAACGCAGACCTTGGAGAAAAGATGGCTCTGTTCGAGGCGTTCGGTACAATTTGTGGTGACGCCGGAGTCGGTGAGCTGGATATGATGCTCAACGCACGCGGCCTGCTGGGGGCACGGGAGAACTCGGAGATCCGTGCCTGCGCTGCGCGCGCACTCGGCCTCATAGGAACCCCGGGTGCCATCGGTGCATTGCAGCGTTCGGCGGACACCAGGGATGTGGTGGTTCGCAACGCCGTGGCGCGAGCCATGCGGGGTAGTCTGTGAGCGCAGGCTCTCCCGAGGGCCTGAAGCCGGGTGTGCCGATGGGTGCATCTGCAAGGGCGTCGCAGAACCACGCACGTGCGCTGGTCATGTCACTGAACAGCGCAGTACGCGCACTCCGTCTCTATCCTGTTGAGAATGCAGCAGTGCACCGGGCCGTCAACGTCCTCGGTAAAGCGGCCGCACTCCTGCTGCAGATGGAGGGGGAGTGCGTGCTGCGGCGCGTCGGAGATGTCCTGTTCGTGAACGAAACCCGCCTGAGGCTCTCTCTTGATAACTATGCTGCTGTTGCTTCGCTGCTGGCCCTCCTTCGTGAGGCCGGAATCGGTGGGGTGGCACTCACCGGTGAGCCACAGTCGCGTGCCTGGGTCGTGCTTCTCTCATTCCTCAACTCGCCGCCATCTGATCGCCCCGAGGAGGATCGGCTGGATGCTCTGCTTGAACGGCTTGAGGAGACAGGCATTATCGATTTCGAACTGAGCCGGCCGCTCGAGGAAGGGGCTGGTGGTATTGGCGGGGAAGCCGGCGGACCAGGTGGCGGAACACGGGAAGCGGCAGGAGACCGGATATCGAGCGGCGGGGCTGGCGGAGCTGATGGTGACGGGCAGCCCGCGGACGACGCGAGGGAACGGACACGACAGACCTACATGAGATCGCTCGATGTCACTCGCGAGATGATCGGCTCGGCACGTCTTGGACGCGGCCTCGTGCTCAGAAAGGCGAAACGCGCCATACAGGGGATAGTTGACTCGATCCTCGCTGGCGAGGCATCACTGATGGGACTGACAACCCTGCGCGACTTCGACGAATACACATTTGTGCACAGCGTGAACGTCTGCATTCTGTCAGTTGCACTCGGCCGGAGACTGGGTCTCACAAGGATGCAATTGCTGGATCTGGGTCTGGCGGCGTTGCTCTTCGATCTTGGCAAGTCACGTGTACCGATCGATATACTCAACAAGCGCGACGAGCTCAGCGAGTCTGAGCGGCTGGTGCTGCAGACCCATACATGGCAGGGCGTGCTGGCGATGTTCACGATGCCCGGGGTGACGATACGCCCTTGGCGGGCAATGACGGCTGCCTACGAACACCACATGCGCACCGACCTGTCCGGATATCCCAGAAGCATCAGGCCGCGTACGCTTTCGCTGTTCTCGAAGATCATCGCTGTCAGCGATGGCTTTGATGCAGCAACCACCAGCAGGGTATTCAGAATGGCTCCGTGGACCCCGGCAGATGTGCTGCAAGGCATGCGGGACAACCCGAGACTCGGATTCGATCCGGTGGTTGTTAAGGCTTTCATCAATCTCACCGGGATCTATCCCGTCGGCACCATTGTCGTACTCGATACATTCGAGATTGCTTTGGTAATGGCAACAAGTCAGGACCCCGCGGCGCTGTCCCGTCCGCTGGTCCGGATCATGGTGGATCAGAGAGGTAATCCGGCAGAGGATTCCACACTGGTGGACCTTTCGGCACGCACCGCGTCTGGCCAGTATGAGAGGTCAATTATCCGGACCGAGGATCCGCACAGACATGGCATCGTTATCTCAGACTATTTCGCCTGATGGCAGAGCCCGTTCACGCCTAAGCCGGCAATTCGAAGCGTTGGCCGGTGAGGGTCGGAAGGCCTTGGTGTGCTACGTCACTTCAGGCTACCCGGATCCTGGATCGTCCCTCAAGTTGTGGCGCCGTCTTGCCGAGGCCGGTGCCGATGTCATCGAAGTGGGCGTTCCATTTTCGGATCCAATGGCGGATGGCCCGGTGATACAGCGTTGTTCGCAGGTGGCTCTGGATCATGGCGTCACTCTCTCTTCGACCATAGATCTGGTGAAGGAGGCTGCGCTGGACGTTCCCGTCGTGCTCTTCAGCTACCTGAACCCGATCCTTGCCGGAGGAGACGATGTACTGCTGCGTGCCCGTGCGGCAGGTGTGGATGGTGTACTGGTAACTGATCTGCCTGTGGGCGCCGACCCTGAGCGCGAGTCGTGGTTCGGTGCGAGCGGCATGGATTTCGTACGGCTGGTGGCTCCCACTACGCCCACCGCGCGCATGGAAGAGATCAGCCAGCACGGCGGCGGATTCGTGTACCTGATCAGCCGGCTTGGTGTAACCGGCGAACAGGCTGCTCTGCCCGATGACCTACCAGCGACAGTGCGGCGTCTTCGCGGAGTGACATCTCTGCCGGTCTGCATTGGATTCGGCATTTCCACGCCAGCTCATGCTCGGGCAGCGGGTTCGCTCGCTGATGGTGTGGTTGTTGGGAGTGCACTGATGCGTGCTGCCGGTGAGTCCGTGGACGAGGCCGTGAGCCTGGCACGGTCGCTCCGTGTGGCGCTTGATGAATCCCGGGGTCCTCTGGGGTGAACGGGCTGCATGGTACCCTGAGCGATCGGGAACTCCCGACCTGGGCGGTAATGACGGATCGTCGGCGTGCTCATGCCGAGCGCGTAGTGAGGCTGCTTGATCAATGGGCCCTGGCATTGGAACTGCCGGCTGACGAGCATGACTCATGGCTGGATGCGGGGCGGTTGCACGACGTTCTTCGCGATGCGGATGACACCGTGCTGCGGTCGCTCACGGGTGACCTGGAACGTCCCGCGCTCCTGTTGCATGGGCCGGCAACCGCCATGAGACTCGAGCAGGATGGTGAGACGCGTGCCGACTTGCTGGAGGCAATCCGCTGGCACACAGTGGGCTCGATCAACTGGCATCGGACGGGCCGTGCACTCTACATGGCGGATTTCCTCGAGCCTGGGCGCAGCTTCATGCAGACGGAACGTGCATTCCTTGCCAGCTGCGTCGGTCAATGCTTCGACGCGGTGTTCCGACAGGTGGTGCGGCTCCGTCTCGAATGGGCCATCCGCGAGGGAAAGGCACTGGCCCCGGAGACGGTTGCGCTATGGAATCAGGTGGCCTGACGGCATTCAGGGGCAGTCATTGTCGTCATTCTTTCGCTGCGCTAGTTCGTTCTTATTCTGAGGATGATCTGACGATGACACAGGGCTTTCCTTCACCGCCGGAAGCACGCGCACGGGCAGTAGCTGCACGACGAATGTGGCTGGCGGTTGCCGCGATTCTTCTACTGATAGTGGCGGGTACAGCCTATGCATGGATGCGGGGCGGTGGTGGTTACGAGATCGCCGGGGCATCCGGGAGTGCAAAGTCACCTGCCGACAACGATGCGCGCGCACCTGCCGGGACACGTGTGGTGGTTCGCGTGGTCAATGCCACAGGTATTCGCGGGCTCGCCAGAAGCGCCACGCTCGTGCTGCGCGATTTCGGCTATGATGTGGTGGATTACGACTCTGAACAATCGGCCAATGGTGACACCACCCGCATACTAGTGCACACAGGGCACACCGAGTGGGCAGAGCAGCTGCGGCGTGCGCTCGGTGTTGGTGCTATCGGCAGCAGTAGCGATACATCACGATACGTTGACCTCACTGTGCTCCTTGGTCGTGACTGGCAGGCGCCGACCGATCCGCTCCGTCCGTAGCTGGCCACAGGCAGCGGCGATGTCGAGGCCCCTGCTGCGGCGAATGGCGGTTTCGACACCCCGACTCCTTAACTCGGTAGCAAATCCGGCAGTGGCGCTGGCCGACGAGGGGGCGAACCCCATTGAGCCTCCCGGATGGAGCGGGATCAGGTTCACGAATGCACGGCATTCGCGGGCCAGTGTTGCCAGCTGCATCGCATGTTCGTGCCTGTCATTGACACCGCCCAACATGACATACTCGAATGTCACACGTCGATCGAACTCACGCGCGGCTGCGATCACGTCGGCCAGCGGATATTTCGTGTTCACCGGCATCAGGGTTCGCCGCAGTTCGTCAGAAGGCGCGTGAATGGAGATTGCCAACCTGAACTGCTCCGGTCTGGCAGCCAGTGCCACTATCCCCGGCAACACACCGACAGTTGAAATTGTGATGTGTCTGGCACCTATGCCCAGGGCGCGCGGATCGTTGAGCAGTGTGAGTGAGGAGCTCACCGCCTTCCAGTTCATGAGCGGTTCACCCATCCCCATGAATACGATGTTCGTGGGAAGGATGGGTGGAGTGAGCATGCGCAGCTCACGCACCTGACCGGCGATCTCGGATGGGCGCAGATTGCGTTGAAACCCCATTGCACCAGTGGCACAGAACGCGCACTGCAGGGCACAGCCAGCCTGTGAAGAGACGCATAACGTCAAGCGGCCACCATCGGGAATGGCTACTGTCTCGATCAATTGTCCGTCATGCATCCGAAAAAGAAACTTCTCCGTTCCATCCGTCGATTTCTGCCGTGTCTCGAGCGAGAGAGACGAGATCGTGAACGATCGCGCAAGGTCTTCCCGGAGAGTGCCAGGCAGCTCTGTCATTTCGTGGAAGCCGCGCACAGGACGCTGCCAGAGGCGGCCGAAGATCTGGGTTGTCCGGTAGGAGGGTTCCCCTCTGGTACTCACCCACTCTCCGAGCAGGGCGAGCGCCGCATCAGGATCGAGGTCGAGAACGTCCGGAAGTGCACTCACCTGACGATGGAGCTCAGTGTGAACTGGTAGATGGCACCAAGCCCCGAGGCTCCCTCTTCACGTGCAATGGCAACCACGAATCTGGAATAGTGAAGCGACAAACCCGAGCGCATCCTGGTCACGGTTTCTCCACCAACCCGCGTGCCGAGCCACGCAAGCCGCATTTCGAGCCGGTCACCACGTGCCGAGATGAAAGGGCCGGATTCACGTGCCCCCCGGTTGACGTGCGCATATGTGACACCACCCCGCAACTGATGCTCCTCGCCTGATCCGGCGAGTCTGATGTCACCAGCGGACGTGAGCGCTGGCCTATCCTCTATCTCGCGGCCAGGACGCCATAGGAAGCTTGATAACGCAACCCGTGCATCCCTCCACGGCAGGTCGTGAAGCACGGCTCCGAGATCTGCTGCAAGCGCTTCGCCAGCCGTCTGGTCGGCGCGCCCGTAACGCCATCGCAGTGAAGTCCCCAGCGTGAGATGCGGAATTACCTCACGCGCGCCGGTCACGCTCACCAGCCAGGTGGCGTACGGAATATCGCCAACGGTCTGAGGATCTGTCTCCGTGCGTACCAGGCCGGATATGGCCACACGGGCGGCACTCAGCCCAATCGTGGTTCCCGACTCCAGACGTCGTGATGCCGTGAGCAGTTGTCCGTCAACGCCCTGTGCGGATCCTGCAGAGAGTGAGGCAACACCAAAGCGGAATCGTTCGTGTCGACGAAGGGCCGCCATGGCAGGATTCCACAAGCCTGCCCCAGGTTCGGACGCCAGAGCCGAAGGCTCATACATGGCCCCCAAAGGGAACTCCCAAAGATCGCGCGCAGGCACAGCCTGTGCAGAGATTCCGCTGGCGCAGCAGAACACGGCAAGCCCCGAGACCAGTACGCGGTGCATGTGTGACACTAAACGACGTCCGGCTGAGCGGTCAAGCGATCGGGCACACCTCACCCGTGGCCCGTACCATGGGATCTGCTTAACTTTTGATGTTTGTCTGGTGTCAACCGAACGTCTTCTTCAGCACACACGATCTGATGTCGTCCTCGCTCCAACCGTCAGTGTTGGCCACTTCCCTGCGTACCGACACCTGTGGCCTCCTGCGCAGGATTGATGTGGGGCGTGAGGTCCGACTGGGCGGCTGGGTTCATCGCAGCCGTGACCTTGGCGGACTCGTCTTCATAGATCTTCGTGATCGGACCGGTCTCGTTCAGCTGGCCTTCGGGCCACCCTGGGCTGCAGCGGATGTCCAGAACGCGGCAGCATCAGTGGGTGTTGAGTCTGTGGTAATCTGCGAAGGCAGGGTGGTCGCCCGTGAGGCAGATCGGGTGAACCCCGACATGGCAACTGGCGAGGTGGAGGTGCAGGTCACCTCACTGAGGGTAGTGGGCCCTGCAGTCACACCGGCACTACCGGTTGCACGAGGGCGTGGTGACAGGCTGCCGGCAGAGGATCTGCGGTTACGCCATCGCTACCTCGACCTGCGCCGGGCCGAGCTGCAGGAGAACCTATTCCTCAGGCATCGGCTGCTGCAGGTGACGCGGCGGTACCTGAGTGATCGTGGGTATCTTGAACTGGAGACACCGATCCTCACCAAGCCCACTCCAGAGGGTGCACGTGACTACCTCGTTCCCAGTCGCGTTCATCCCGGAGAGTTCTACGCCTTGCCGCAATCGCCTCAGATTTACAAGCAGCTTTTTATGTGCTGCGGCTTCGATCGTTATTTTCAGATAGCCCGATGCTTCCGTGACGAGGATCTGCGGGCTGACAGACAGCCGGAGTTCACCCAGATCGATATTGAGGCTTCCTTTGTGGACCGGGAGGATGTCCTTGCGATGGCGGAGGGTTTGCTGAGGGCGCTCTGGAGTGAGGCGGGCCAGGAGATTCCTCAGGAGTTCGGGCGCATTACCTACGCTGAGGCGATGGAATGCTACGGCTGCGATCGGCCCGACCTGCGCTACGAATTGCGACTCCGGGATTTCACTGCCGTATTTGCAGGCCTGGATTTCGCACTGACACACTCCGTAATTGCCGCGGGTGGCCGTGTGCGGGGGGTGGTTGTGCCAGGTGGTGGTGCCTGGAGTCGCAAGCAGGTTGACGACATAGAAGCCCTTGCCAAGGGAGCTGGAGCGCGCGGTCTTATTCGGCTGCGCCGCTCCGGTGACCAGTACGATGGACCGCTCGCGAAGTACCTCACCGATGAGGCACTAGCAGCGCTCGCTCTCGACGATGGTGACCTGGCGCTCTTCGTGGCGGCTTCGGACCGGGTGAGCAGTCCTGCACTGGATCGGGTGCGGCAGGATTGCGCACGTCGGCTCGATCTGGTCCGTGAGGGCGTCCAGCGGTTTGTCATCGTTACGGACTTCCCGATGTTCGACGAGGACCCGGAATCCGGCACACTGTCGGCAGTGCACCACCCGTTTACTGCCCCCAATCCGGAGGACATGGCCAACTTCCCGGACGAACCCTCCCGGTGGAGAGCCCTCGCCTACGATATCGTGCTCAACGGCACCGAGCTGGGAGGTGGCAGTGTACGCACGAGCGATCCGGCTGTCCAGGCTCAGATGTTCAGCCTTCTTGGCATTGGTGATGTCGACGAACAGGAGCGACGCTTCGGTTTTCTGCTGGAAGGATTGCGGGCGG
>CAYSKN010000034.1:0-17065 GCA_964431565.1 uncultured Gemmatimonas sp. | reverse complement strand
GAGTGTGCGGCCACTAGCTTCCCGCCTTGCCATGGCGCTGGAGAGCGAAGTGGATGAGTACGTGGCACTTGAGATGCTGGCATCACTGGGGAGACTTGGCTCTGCCGATGCCATCCAGCGCCTGCTGCGGATTGCGTTACCACCGCCTCAACAGCAGGAAAGCTCAGAGCGTTGGGAACCAAAGGAGTCGTATCTCAGGGTTGCGGCCATTGAGGCGTTGCTTCAGGCCCGAGGCCAGGCGGTCATACCTGCACTGGAGAGCCTCCGGAACGACTCCGATCGGAACGTCGTGTTGGCCATACAGCGACTGGGCGCTTAACGCGGAGAGTCGCTGTATGGCCGGGCTTCGAGTAACATGCTCAGCCATCCCCCGGTTACGTTCACGACATCGTCGTAACCGTGTTGCCGGAGTATGCGTAAGGCAAGATGAGCGCGGAAACCGCCGCGACAGTACACTGCGACACATCGGCCATGTGGTATTTCGGTGATTCGCGAACGGAGTTCGTCGAGCGGTATGTGAAGTGTCCCCTCGATGTGGCCTTCCTGATATTCCTCTGTCGTGCGTATATCCAGCATCAGCGGCGGCGATTCGGACAGCCGGGCTGCTGTCAACTGGGCCGGGGTGATTAATGGACTGTAACCGGTGAGATCGTTCTCGCCAACGAAAGCAGCGATGTTCACCGGGTCGTTCGCTGATGAAAAAGGTGGCGCATAGGACAGATCCACCTCTGCAAGATCGTGCAGTGTGAGACCACCACGCAGTGCAGTGGCCAGCACGTCAATGCGCTTGTCAACACCGCCATGACCGAAGGCTTGTGCGCCCAGCAGGCGGGCATCTTGCCGATCGTAGACCAGTTTGAGCGTGAGGTCACGCGCACCCGGATAGTATCTGGCGTGATTGCTGGCATGCACGATGGCTGCACCGGTGTCGAATCCGGCATCGCGCGCGCCGCGCTCGGTAAGCCCTGTCACTCCGACGGTAGCCTCGAACACCTTCACCACACTCGTGCTCAGCGCACCGGAATATGGCATGACATGGCCCAGGGCATTCGAAGCGGCGATGCGACCCTGACGGTTGGCTGGACCGGCAAGCGGAATACGAACACGCCTGTTGGAGATGGCGTGAACCACCTCGACCATGTCACCGGCGGCAAAAATTTCGGGATCGGAAGTGCCCAGGAACTCGTTCACCACGAGCGCACCTGACACGCCGATTTCAAGGCCGCACTGTCTTGCCAGTGTCAGTTCCGGCCGAACTCCCGCTGCAATCAAGACAAGGTCGGCCGGCAAACGGCTGCCGTCGCTCAACTCAACCTCAGCAGTATCCGACAGGACGTGCGTGAGTTGTTTCCCGGTGTACACCGCAACGTCGTGGCGTGTGAGCTCCCCTGCCACCTGCACGCCAAACTCGGGGTCCATGACGGACATCACGGTCGGGAGCAACTCCACCACGATAGTGCTGATGCCGCGATCGTGAAACGCCTCTGCCATCTCAAGTCCGATGAAGCCACCCCCAACGACCACGGCTGTCTGTGGTGAGCGTTCGGTGATGAAATGATCGAGACGGTCCATGTCAGGCACATTCCAGAGCGTAAACACGTGCGGTGCGTTTCCGCCGGGAATGGGAGGCCGGATCGGTGTTCCGCCCTGCGCCAGGATCAACCTGTCGTACGGTATCCACTGCTCACCGTTGTGATCGCTTATCTGCACTCTATGGCCAGCACGGTCTATCGCGAGGGCTTCGGTTCCGACCCTCACGTCCACACCATAACGGCATGAGAAGCTCTCGGGGGTGGCCAGCAGGAGTTGTTCGCGCTCCGGGATGTGCCGGGCAATGAAGTACGGAAGCCCGCAGTTGGCATAGCTGATGTACGGACCGCGCTCGAGCACGGTGATGCTGGCCCATTCGTCGAGGCGGCGGGCGCGTGCTGCCGCGGTCGCTCCGGCGGCTACTCCGCCCACGATTACCAGACGGATGGGTTCAGATCGGCAAGCTGATGGCATGAGCGATTACTTACGTGTATACGCATATCGTATGCCATCGGGTATTCCCCGACGGGCCATGAAACGGTGAGGCAGTCAGGGCCCGTCGGGGGCCCTCTATCGGTCGGTGAAGTCAGTCGTACCGGTGACCGCGCGACATGTTTCGGCAATCAGTGCGGCCGCATGGTCAAGATCCTCGAGCGATACCATCTCGTTCGGGGAGTGCATGTAGCGATTGGGCACCGATACAAGCCCGGTTGCGACACCACTGCGAGCAAGTTGCATCGCGTCGGCATCGGTGCTTGTGAGGCGTCCGGCCGCATGAATCGAGTACGGGATGTTCAGTCGATCGGCAGTCCCGGAAAGAAGTCGGTAGACCACCGGCGAGACCACGGAGCCCCGCGTGAGAACCGGTCCACCACCGATGTTGTGTTCTCCTATCTCTTCCTTCTTCATACCTGGATGATCCGTAGCAAATGTCACGTCCACCGCGATGGCCATAGTGGCCTTTTGCGAGTGAGCTGCAACACGGGCGCCCCCTCCGCTGTATCCGATCTCTTCCTGCGCAGTAGCGGCAGCTACGACACGGGCATATCCCGGATGCGCCGCATAACGGCGCAGTGCCTCCAGGATAACGAAGGCACCAATGCGATCGTCGATGCTGCGCGAAACGATCCGGTGGTTCGGCAGGTCCATGCTTCTGGAATCGATGACCCCCGCGTCACCCACCTGAAGCAGCCCGCGGGCCTCTGCCTTGTTACGCACACCGATGTCCACCCAGAGATCAGTAAGCTTTGATGCCTTCTCCCGCTCCTCCTGCTTCATGAGGTGAATTGGCTTCTTGCCGATCACGCCGAATACATCACCGTGTTGCCCAATGAAGCGTATACGTTGCGCCACAAGCACCTGGGGATCCCATCCCCCAATGCCTTCGAAGTAGACAAACCCGTTGTCATCAATGTGCGTTATGATGATGCCGATTTCATCAATGTGTCCTGCCAGCAGGATCACAGGCGCCTGGTCACCGCCGGTTCCGAATACCGTGGCGTAGGAATTGCCGACGACGTCGCCATGGACCGTCGGTGTGAACGTGGCTGCTTCGGCCCGCCAGGCACGGGCCGGTGCGCTCTCGAAGCCGGAGGGGCCGGGGGTGTCGAGCAAGCGCTTGAGGAAGTCGATGGAAGATTCGGAGAGCATCAGCCCAATATACGCGGTAACCGTGGTGCATCCGAAAAAAATCCATGATAGGTTCCGGCATGAACCTCCTTCTTCTTGGTATCGGTATCGGCGCCGGGGTCCTCTCAGGAGTATTCGGGGTGGGTGGCGGAATCGTTATTGTACCCGCGCTCATTTACCTGGCCCGGATGTCGCCTCAGCAGGCGGCAGGTACTTCACTGGCAGCACTGGTCCTTCCCATAGGAGTGGCGATCGGTGCGACGACATACTATCGCGCTGGCTATCTGAACATCAGGGATGCTGTTTTCATAGCGATTGGTATGGCCGTCGGCGCCTACTTCGGTGCTGTATTATCAACCAGTCTGGATGCTACGGTCCTGCGGCGAGCTTTTAGTGTGCTGCTCGCAATACTGGCGGTGAGGCTGTGGTTCAATTGAAGATCGCAGCGTGACTTTCTACTGGTCGTACCAAGCTGCTGCGGCAGCCACCGTAACATGCTATTGCCTGTCCCTCTGATATACCGCGCGACCTCCGACATAGGTTGCAACGATTCTTGTGTTCAGCAGGAGTTCGGATGGAATTCTCATTATGTCCTGGTCGAGGACCACGAAGTCGGCATACTTGCCGGGCGTGATGGAGCCCAGGTCTTTTTCCTGAAATCCGGCGTATGCCGGCCACAGCGTGACGCTCCTGAGTGCCTCCTCACGTGACATTCGCTGTTGGGCGTACCAGCCGCCGGCTGGCCATCCATTGCCATCCTGTCGTGCAACCGCAGAGTGGAACGATATGATCGGGCTCACCTCTTCGACAGGGAAGTCGGTGCCGTTCGGAATTACGACACCGCTCTCCAGCAATGACCGCCACGCGTAGGCACCGAACAGGCGGGTTGGTCCGAGCCGATTTCCGATCCAGTACATGTCACTGGTCTGATGGCTCGCCTGCATGGAGGGGATAACACCAAGTTCCGCGAAACGGGGGATATCCTCGTGATGAAGGATCTGTGCGTGCTCAACGCGAAAGCGGTGATCCGCTCGCGGCACGACGCTGAATGCCTTCTCGTAGGAGTCAAGCAACACTCGATTGGCCCGATCACCGATGGCGTGCGTTCCTACCTGGAACCCCGCTTTGAGGGCAGCTTCGGCTACCTCCTCGATATGCGCCGGGGTGCTTAGCAGGAGTCCAGTGTTCCCGGGGTCATCACTGTAGGGTTCGAGCAGTGCAGCGCCACGCGAGCCCATTGCGCCATCCGCATACAGTTTTACCGAGCGGATCCATACCTGACCGTTGTAGAGTCCTGAGCGCGGCCCCCGCCCGAAGTAGTATCGGAGTGTTTCAGCGTTATCACCGATCATTACATAGAGTCGAAGATTCAGCTCCTGCTTCTGCGCCATATCCTCGAAGAGCTCGATGTTCGCGCGCGTCGAGCCAGCATCGTGCATCCCGGTGAGCCCAAGAGAATGCATGTAGGCTGTTGCATCCTTGATCGCCGAGCGCATTTCATCGCGGCTTGACGGAGGGACCCTGGAGCTCACTATCCCCTGCGCGCGATCGATCAGGACCCCCGTCGGGTTTCCCTGGGCATCCCGCGTGATCCTGCCGCCATCCGGATCCTTCGTTGTGCGATTGAGGCCCGCGATCTGCATCGCTGCGGAGTTGACCAATGCGGCATGTCCATCCACGCGTGTGAGAATCACAGGATGACCAGGGATTGCTGCGGACAAGCTCTGGTGTGTCGGGAAACGGGTGTCCGCCCAGTCGTTCTGATCCCACCCACGTCCGGTGATCCAGGTGCCCGGCGGAAGTGATCTTGCCCTCTCGACCACGCGAGCGATAACCTCGTCGAAGCTCCTGGTACCGACCAGATCGACCGACCGCAGTTTGAGCGCAAGACCTGCGAGATGCGCGTGGGCGTCGATCATTCCGGGGATAATCGTCTGTCCATGTGCGTCGATCACCTGAGTGGACGGACCCTTGAGGGCTGTCACCTCCCTCTGCGAGCCGGAAAATACGATTCGTCCATCGCTTACGGCGAAGGCTTCCACCAGTGGCCGCGTGTCGTCCGCAGTGTAGACGCGAGCGTTGGTTACTATGAGGTCGGCGGGTGAGGGAGTCGAGGCAGTCTGTGCACCAAGCAGGACCGGAGCCAGCAGGAGAGCAAGTATCGTGTGGGAACGACGCATTTCCATAATGTCGGCTGATCGGTGGGCGTCAGCGATCCGGCGGTAGCATCACAGCATCAATGCCGTGGATGATGCCGTTCTTCGCCAGAATATCGGCCCGCATGACGTGTGCGTTGTTGATCATCGGCTTGTCGTCCATGACAGACATCCGTGCCTCACGCCCTTCCACGGTCTTGCGTCCGGTACCGGCAAGCCTGACGGCATCCGCAGCAGTGATCTTGCCGGCCACGACGTGATAGAGCAACACACTGCGAAGTCGGGAGCGGTCCCGGCCAAGAGCATCAAGGGTGCCGGCAGGCAGCTTTCCGAAAGCTTCGTCGGTGGGAGCAAAAAGCGTGAAGGGCCCGGGTCCGCGAAGCGTCTCGGTGAGACCAGCGTCAGCGAGCATCTTCGTCAGGGTGGTGAATGATCCAGCCGCCGCAGCGGTCTCAATTATGTCCCTGTCCTGAGCCGGAACAGCTGACGGGGAAAGAACGAGTGCGAGAGCAATTACGTGTAAGGCAGCGAATGCTGACCAGCGGCTCATGGGGATCTGGTTCCGGTGAGGGATGGCACGAAAGGCCCGATGTGACTGCCGACCTCAAGATATACAGACACTTGTCTACGGACGGTACTTGAGGTCCGCCATAACCGGACGATGATCGGATCCTGCGTCCGGTAACACCCAAGCCCCTCGCACCTCGAACGAGCGCGGTGAGATCAGGATGTGGTCGATACGGGCGTGCAGAAGGCTCCCCTCGTGCTTGCTGTAACCGAATCCGTTGCCTCGAGTCTCGAACGCATCCTTGAGTACCCGCCAGTACCGACGAAAGATCGAACTCTCGACCGGCATGTTGAAATCGCCGGCCACTACGATCGGGGTGGCATCCGCGTGACGGGCGCTCCAGTATGACGCACGCTCCGATTCCCGGCTTCGGATCTCCGCGTTGACCGAAAAACGGTCGCTGTCGATCGAGCGTGGAAAGTTGGGGAGACCTGTCTGGTCGTTCAACAAACCATCGTCGCCAAGGATCCCGGCCAGTCCCCTACGTGGCGTCTCAAGATGAAGGTTTACAAGGTCGAAATTGCCGCGCGGGTGTGCAATCGTGTACCTGATCACCGTTGCCGATCCGCCATACCCCAACTCAGAGATGCGTTCGAATGCGGCACGTGGCATGGTGTCACTGCGAACAACGGCCCACCGACTCAGAACGCAGAGGCTCTGATACTGCGCGAAGTGCCAACCGGCTCGGTCGGCGAGGCTCCGCGCAATACCGCTGCCGCATTCCTGAAAAGCCATCACTGACGGCGAATTGGTGGCGATCAGTTCGTCCAGATGCAGTCGGACGCCACCGCCACCCTGAGAATTGAATGACAATACGCGAACGATGCCATCCAACGGTGTGGGTGGAGGTGCTCTTCCGTCTGCCCGGAGTACGCTCGATGAGAGGCGGAACCCCATGATTGGCCCGACGGCGATCCACGCGCCCGCCGCAAGGACCAGTAACGAGCTTCGTGACCAGATGAGGGCTGCGGGAACAAGAAATATGAGGGGTAGCAGAACTACCCATCGTGGCCCGTAGAGGAACATGGTAAATGGGAGCGAGCGCTCCGAAAGGGAAATCAGTCCGAGCCAGGTTGCAGCCATGGCGACGAGCCATCCCAGGGCGAGCCGGTTCACCGTGCGCTCTGCCTGTGGTCGCGACTGTGGCTCATAGCTGACAGCAGTTCGACTGCGTGTACGGAGTGACTGGAACAGCTCGGAGGGCCAGTGTCGCCAGGTCGGGGATGTGAAGCCGCTTGCTCTGAGGGCGCGTGAGAGAACGCCGTGCGGTGCCGTGACAATCGGTTCCCAGGCGACACTGCTCTTTCTCCGTTTTCGGTGACGGGTCGTGTCGATTCCGGTTCCAGACGGTCGTTCAATTGTGATGATCTGTCCGCACTCGCAGCGTACCCGACGTCCGACATGGGCGTCCTCGCTATGCAGCATGCGGCCGCACTGGCACGTAACGGTAAAGTCGGCCACGGCGGAGTTGATAGGTACTAAGTGACTATGAGGGTGAAAATGCTGGCTTATCGCAGGAGTGCGCCGACAACCATCGACTCGATGATGCCCAGTCCGAAGTATGCGATCAGTACGGAGATGTCGATCATCCCTATCGTTGGTATCACGTTTCGCAGGGGTGCCAGAAACCACTCGGTGAGCATGTAGGACCAGCGCCACCATCTGGAGTAAGGGCTGCCCCCTGCCCAGCTTGCTATGACTCGTGCGATGAGGGCAATGCGGAGCACGCTGAAAGTCCAACTGGTGAGTACAGCGATCAGTGAGTAGCCCGAAGTCGTGGCAAACAGAAGCCGGACAAGCTCGTTGCGCAAGAACTGGAGGCCCGAGATGAGCAGCAGGCCTCCGACGATAACGACGGCGAGTCCCCACCATGGGGCTGAATATGGGGTCCCTCCGGCGCGAACCAGACGGCGCTCCATGGGTGCGACGAGCCATGGATCAATTCGTTCACGGATCAGTCGCGCGAGGCGGGAGAAAGGGAGAATCCGGCGCGTGCGAACCGCCCACGAGCCGATGGCTCCAGCGGCAGCAATGATGCCAAGCATGAACACGGCTGGCCGCGTAATCTGCAGAAGGAGGTCGAGTAGCCGGACAATTGGTTCTATCATCAGTGAAAACTACCTCTGTGATGAGGTGTGTGAATGCAATGCAAGGCGGAGGCACACCAGGTTCACAGCAACGTGAGGATCACTTGCATATGTCAGTGCTGGTTCCTGGGAACACGTGTCTGGTCGTTACAGGTGCGGTAGCAGGGTCTTGCTGGGATGGATTTTCAGACGTCTAACGGAGATTGCTTGGAATACGAAATCTATGGTGCCACGCAGAACCTGATGCCGGTAATGGAGGCTGCATCGCTGCTTCCGCGTCATCCAGAGCTGCTCGGTCATTCGGAGGGATTCTTTGAGGCCGTGGTGCGAATCGGATCGGAGCTTTTCCCGGGTTTACACTGGATCGTGGCGCATGACTCATCCGGGCCTGCGATTCTCTGGCCGGTACAGCTGGTCATTGAGAGTGACTCCAGGCTGGGTACGCGTGCGCTGTACAGCCTGAACCATTACGAAGTGCCGATCGTTGATATGCAGTGTCGTGAGCGGTTGCCCGCGAATGCACTGATGCGCGCCATGCTCCGCTTCGTACACTCACATCTGCGCCCTGATGTCATTCGTCTGCGCGAATTGCGCACCGGGTCGCCATGGCTTGATGTGCTTCACAGCACCCATGCTGACAGGCTATCGCAGGGAGCAGGGGCTTCCTTGATCAGCACAGAAGCATCATACGATATCTGGCTGGGCAAGCAGTCAAGAAACATGCGAGGCCAGTTACGGCAGGCAGAAAAACGGCTGGCTGCGCGGGGGGTAATTAGTGTCCACACAAAGACATCACCCGCAGACGTGGTCGAGAGTTTCAGCCGTTTCGTTGAACTGGAGGCAATGGGATACAAGAAGAGCCTTGGTGCGCTCAGGCTGTGGCCAAGTGATCGGGAGGCCATTAGTGCAGCAATGGGAGTTCACGCGCTGCGCGGGGAGGCGCGGGTCGATGAACTCTATTGCAACGGGATCCTGGCAGCTTCACAGTTCGGATTTGTCCGTAACAGCTGCTTCTACCTGCTGAAGGTCGCGTATAACGAGGACTATTCCGAGTGCTCTCCGGGCGCTCTTCTGATTGCCCACCTGGCTTCCGATCTTTGTGGTTCGGTCGTTACCGGAATCGATTGCTGTATCCAGCAACCCTGGCATGCACGGTGGCACCCGCGGGTCGTCACGACCTCCGTTGCCACGCTTGACAATGTGCGAACCTGGCGCGGAGCTTCGCTGCGTCTGGGGCGCAAGCTTCGCTCTCTTGGTCGCTCTCCGGGGTCAGCAACCTCAGGTTGATCGCTGGTGCAGCCTCAGGAGGCGAGCAGAATGGCGGTGAAGCGGGGGTCGGGCTCGGTGCGACCGGCCCGCGCTTCATAATCCGCCAACTGATCGGGAAGGATCTTGCCCACACCGAAGTATCGGCTTTCGGGACGCCAGAAGTACCAGCCGCTGACACTCGAGCCGGGTATCATTGCGAAACTTTCGGTGAGCTTCATTTCGGCGCTTTCAGTGGCCCGAACGAGTGAGAAGAGGGTGCCCTTCTCCCTGTGGTCGGGACATGCCGGATAGCCTGGTGCCGGCCGGATGCCCTGGTATTGCTCACGGATGAGGGAGTTGTTGTCGAGCGTTTCATCTGCTGCATACCCCCAGATCCCTGTGCGAACGCGATGGTGGAGTCGTTCGGCCAGAGCCTCGGCCAGACGATCAGCCAGTACCTTCGCCATTATGGCACCATAGTCATCGTGCCTTGCACGGAATTCCGCTGTCAACTCGTCCAGTCCGTGTCCTGTGGTTACAGCGAAGGCACCCACATAGTCGATAATCCCGCTCTCCCGTGGAGCCACGTAGTCCGCCAGGCAGTAGTTCGGGCGCCCATCTCCCTTCTTGTCAGCCTGCTGTCGCAACATGTGAAGCGTTGCTGTCGGAGTGGAGGCCGTCTCGTCGGTGTACAGCACGATATCATCGCCTACCGTCTGGGCTGGCCAGAATCCAAACGCTGCTCGGGCTTCAAGCAGGCGCTCGCTCACTATTCGCTCGAGAAGTTCATGTGCCTCGGCTAGGAGCTGACGAGCATGTTCACCCACCAGCGCATCGTCGAGAATCGCAGGATAATGTCCACCAAGTTCCCATGCCTGGAAGAACGGAGTCCAGTCAATGAAGTTCAATAGATCCTCCAACGGATAGGGCGCAATGCTGCGTGCTCCCGTGAACACAGGTACAGGGACCGGCAACGAGAGATCAATGGGCACGCGATTGGCGCGAGCTTTCCCGATCGGGATCAGGCGTTCGACGCGCCCGCGTGCGGCGCGAGCATCGCGTATGCCGGCGTATTCAGTTCTCAACGTGTTCACGTAGTCGTCACGCCGTTGAGGGTTGAGGAGATTGCTGGCAACACCTACAGCCCGCGAGGCGTCGAGAACATGAACAACCGGGCCGCTGTAAGCTGGTTCGATGCGGAGCGCAGTATGAACCTTGCTGGTGGTGGCGCCGCCGATGAAGAGAGGTATGGTGAATGCCTGTCGTTCCATCTCGCTGGCCACAAACGCCATCTCTTCGAGGCTGGGGGTGATGAGTCCGGAAAGGCCCACTGCGTCAGCGTTTACCTCGCGAGCCCTGTCGAGGATGGCTGCACAGCTCTGCATGACCCCCATGTCGACGATTTCATAGCCGTTGCACTGAAGGACCACCCCAACAATGTTCTTGCCAATGTCATGCACATCGCCCTTGACAGTGGCCATAACCAAGCGACCGGCCGACTTGGTGTTGTCGGTCTTCTGAGCCTCAATGAACGGGATCAGATGCGCCACTGCCTTCTTCATGACACGTGCGCTCTTGACCACCTGAGGCAGGAAGAGCTTGCCGGCGCCGAAAAGATCACCCACCAGATTCATACCCCGCATGAGTGGCCCCTCGATCACTTCGATAGGCTTCTCTGCCTGAAGACGTGCTTCCTCGGCATCTTCAATCACCCACCTGTCGATCCCGTGCAGCAGGGCATGCGCGAGCCGTTCCTCAACCGGTAGTGTCCGCCAGCCATCGTCTTCCGCCTCTCTCTGGTTTCGTCCGCGTGCCTGATCGGCCACCTCCATGAGTCGCTCTGTGGCATCGGACCGCCGGTTGAGAACCAGGTCTTCAACACGCTCACGCAGATCGGTGGGGATATCTTCGTAGGGCATGAGCTGTCCGGCGTTCACGATACCCATATCCATTCCTGCGCGAATGGCGTGGTAGAGAAATACCGCATGAATCGCTTCGCGGAGAGCGTGGTTGCCGCGAAACGAGAAGCTCACGTTGCTCACTCCGCCACTCACCTTCGCGTGAGGCAGAGCGCGCCTGATCTCCCGTGTGGCATCGAAGAAGTCGACAGCATAGTTGGCGTGTTCCTCGATGCCCGTACCAATGGCAAAGACGTTGGGATCGAAGATGATGTCCTCGGGAGGGAAGCCGGCGTCATGGGTAAGCAGTCGGTGCGCACGTTTGCAGATCGCCACTCTCCGGGCCACGGAGTCGGCCTGTCCGGTCTCATCAAACGCCATCACGATCACAGCTGCGCCGTAACGACGGATCAACCGTGCCTGACGCAGGAACTCCTCTTCGCCCTCCTTGAGCGAGATGGAGTTCACGACGCCCTTGCCCTGGAGGCACTTGAGCCCTGCCTCAATAACTTGCCACTTGCTCGAATCCACCATGACCGGAACCCTGGCTATGTCTGGCTCACTGGCCATCAGATTGAGAAATGTCGTCATCGCCTTGACGGCATCGAGCAGGCCTTCATCCATGTTCACATCGACGATCTGTGCTCCGTTCAGGACCTGTTCCCGTGCCACCTCCAGGGCTTCAGCATAACGACCCTCCAGAATCAGTCCCGCAAAACGCGCGGAGCCGGTGACGTTGGTGCGCTCACCAACGTTCACGAAATTCGTGTCCGGACCCAGCGTGAACGCTTCCAAGCCACTCAGATGCAACTGTGACTCGAGTATCGGGATAGTTCTTGGCGCCACATCCCGCATGGCTTCTGCCATGGCCGCAATGTGGGCAGGTGTGGTGCCGCAGCAACCGCCCACGATGTTCAGCAGTCCGCTTCGTGCCCATTCTCCCAAGTGGCGGGCCATTTGCTCCGGAGTCTCGTCATAACCCCCGAAGGCATTGGGAAGGCCGGCATTGGGATGTGCACTCACATGACAATCGGCGATACGGGAAATGGTCTGTACATGCGGCCGGAGCTGTTCGGGTCCGAGTGCGCAGTTGAAGCCGACCGAGAGCGGCCGTACATGTGACACTGAGTGCCAGAACGCCTCGGGTGTCTGGCCCGAAAGCGTCCGACCGCTGGCGTCGGTAATGGTCCCTGAAATCATCACGGGCAGGCTCTCGCCGCTTTCTCCGAAGAAACTCTCGACCGCGAAAAGTGCTGCGCGGGCGTTCAGCGTATCGAAGATGGTCTCCACCAGCAGTATGTCGGCTCCTCCTTCGACGAGTCCCCGAACCGCTTCGAGATAGGCGTCGACGAGAATGTCATAGGTGACATTCCTCGCACCCGGATCTTCCACATGGGGCGAGAGACTGGCCGTGCGGTTTGTGGGCCCGAGTACGCCTGCCACCCAGCGCGGTCGAGACGGGTCCTGTTTCTCGAACTCGTTGGCCACGCTGCGGGCGATAGCAGCGGCCGCGAAGTTGAGTTCATGGCACAACGTTTCCATGCCGTAGTCCGCCATTGAGATGGCGTTGGCATTGAACGTGTTGGTCTCCAGAATGTCGGCTCCTGCTGCGAGGTATTGCCGGTGCACATCAGCCACGATATCCGGTTGCGTTAGTACCAGAAGATCATTGTTGCCCTTCACGTCCCGTGGCCAGTCAGAGAAGCGGCCCGTTCCCCGGAAGTGGGCCTCCGTGAGGTTGTGCTGCTGGAGCATTGTGCCCATCGCTCCGTCAAGCACCAGGATTCGCTGATGGAGAGCGTCGTGCAGCAGGGCAGTGCGTGCCGTTCGCGCAGATCCGGCGACCGACTGTGAGGTGACGGTGGTGGCGTGCATACTTCAAGGTATCCATGACGACATCCGTTGAGCACCGCACACCGCAACGCGCTGACGCCGGTCAGTCGCCCAGGACGGCCTCACTCGCACGATTGCTTGACCCCGACCAGGTGGTCATCTTCGATGGGGCGATGGGTACCATGCTCTATTCAAGGGGCGTGTTCATCAATCGATGCTACGATGAACTGGTGCTGCGTAATCCCGACCTGGTTCTCGACGTACACGCTGCCTATGTGAGAGCGGGAGCGGAGGTGCTGGAGACGAACACATTTGGCGCCAACAGGGTGAAGCTGGCCCAGTACGGTCTCGAAGGGCAGGTGAGGGAGATCAACCGTCGCGCAGCCGGGCTGGCGCGTGAGGCCGCAGGAGAGCAACTGCTCGTAGCGGGAGCTGTGGGTCCGCTGGGCGTCCGGTTGGAACCATTCGGTTCGACGGGCAGGGAGGAGGCACGGGCGACCTTCAAAGAGCAGATGTCTGCATTGGTTGAAGGCGGAGTTGACTGTTTTCTGCTCGAAACCTTTGGCGATCTGGATGAGTTGGAGCAGGGGGTGCTCGCAGCACGCGAGGTGGATGCCAGGCTGCCTTTGATCGCTCAGGCGACGATCGGTCCTGATCTGCGTACGGTTTATGGTGCCACGCCGGAGGATGTCGCACGATTGCTCGATGCGTGGGGCGTAGACGTCATCGGGCTCAACTGCTCAGTGGGGCCACAGGCCATACTTGAGGCTACCGAGCGTATGGCATCCGTGACCGGTCGGAAACTTTCGGCACAGCCAAATGCAGGGATGCCCCGTGATGTTTCCGGCCGCCGCATCTACATGGCGAGTCCGGAGTACATGGCGAGCTATGCCAGACACCTGGTGCAGGCCGGCGCCAAGATCGTGGGTGGTTGCTGCGGAACGACGCCCGAACATATCCGCGCCATGGTTGAGGGGATCAGGCCGCTTACCCCCCGCACTCGTGTGAGGGTGGGCTTGCCTCGGGAGGAAAAGCTGGATCAGGGCGGGCACGGAAGGTGTGAGGCTGTACCACTCGTCGAGCGCTCGCGTCTGGGGGCTAAGCTGGCTTCCGGTGGATTCGTGACCAGTGTGGAGATTGTGCCTCCACGAGGCCTTGACACGACCAGGCTTCAGCAGGATGCAACCAGGCTGGCCGCTGCCGGTGTTGATGCGGTCAATGTTCCAGACGGGCCACGCGCTCAGAGTCGCATGAGCGCCATAGCAACCAGCCTTATCATCCAGCGCCATGGTATTGAGGCGGTTACGCACTACACATGTCGTGACCGGAACCTCCTTGGGATGCTCAGTGACCTTCTGGGGGCGGCCGCGCTGGGCCTCCACAATCTCTTGCTGATTACCGGCGATCCCCCAAAGATGGGTCCTTATCCCGATGCAACGGCGGTGTTTGATGTCGATTCGATCGGCCTGGCCAATCTCGTATCCAACCTCAATCACGGGCTCGACCCAGGCCGGAATCCGATTGGCGAGCCCACGCGTTTCGTGATTGGCGTGGGGGTCAATCCTGCCGCCATCGATCCGACCGAAGAATTACGGCGTTTCCATTGGAAGGTGGAGGCTGGTGCGGAATATGCCATCACCCAGCCCGTGTTCGACCCCGGGCAGCTGGAACGATTCCTGGATACCATTCAGGATGTCCGGATTCCCGTCATTGCCGGTATTTGGCCCTTGGTGAGTGCGCGCAACGCCGAGTTTCTGGCCAACGAGGTGCCTGGGGTGGTGATGCCGGAGGAGGTGGTGCGGCGTATGCGCGATGCGAGTGCCAGGAGCAGGGAGCATGCGGTGGCTGAAGGAATGGCGATCGCAGGGGAAGCACTTGATCGGGTGAGGGGTGCGGTGCAGGGTGTGCAGGTGAGCGCACCACTGGGACAGGTGGGTTATGCGATGGAGGTACTGAGTCTGGGGTGAGAGGTGTCTTGAGAGGAGTACGTATTGCATGGGCAGGGTGTCCGCGTTTTCGCTCTGAGATAGACACGGTCGACACCCTCAGCAGTGTGCTTCACCTGCAGCGTCGTCATTCCCGTCCGTCCCGGCGCATGTGTTGGTCGCCTTGCTTTCCTTGTCTGTGGCAGAGCGCGTTCCCGTCGCCGCCCCGACCGTCAGAGATAGAAATATCAGGCCCCAGTCGCGCAGCGCGAGTGATCCCGTAGAGAAGAGGCCCGGGAGCAGAGCAGGCACGAGCACACTCGCCAGGAGGCAGACGATCACAGGTCCACGGCGGCCGCCGCTCGAAACCGCCCGTCTGATCCACCAGCCGACAGGAGCGTACAGTATCAGTAGCCAGGCTGACAGGATCAATGGAGCAAGTACGGAATCCACTTCCACGAGCGTCTGAAGCATTGCCCATCCAAGTAACGGCGTGAGCGCAAGCTCTGACACGGCGGTATGAGTGGAGCCACCACATGAGGTCGTACAGGAGAAGCGAAGCTGGCTGGCAGTAGATGTGGCCATCAGCGTAAGCGGGTTGGGATCATCGGACGATCTGCCGGCGAATGCGTTGCGAATGCGCAGCACCGGAACAGCCAACCCCCAGTCCCACGCGCGCCGTGTCACCAGCATTTCTGCGTCCCTCCCGTGCTCTGCTATCATGAGAAGCGGCGCACTGTCGCCAGGCAGATGTATGAAGAGGAGTGGCACCTGAGTGCCAACGGGATCAAATCCGCGAACGGTAACCGTGGCTGTCCAGTGCAATGATTCGCGATCAGACGTGAGTATGATTGGGCCACTCCAGCCGCGTTTGATGCGGCGTCCGTTCACCGAAGCGGAATCATTCGTTGCTTCATACCACGAATAGCCGGGCACGTGCGTGAATGCGCTTGGACTTAGCAGGGGCAGCTCGCTGTCGGGAGGGGCTAATGATGATTCCCGGAGAGCTTCCCGGGGGCCGAGTGCAATTGCGGTGAGAGTGAGAATGGTTGAGGTGCCGAGGGTCCACAGGACGGCGAGGAGCATCGCTGCGCGCCCGCATGTCAGTGCGAGCGGCTTCCCGTAGCGGAAGAAGGCGAAACCAAGGAGCGCACCTGCGGAGTTGGACAATACATCTGCAAGAGCGGGCGAACGTCCTGCAGGTATGCCCATTGATTGCAATGTTTCGACGCTGATGGAGAGCAGCAGACCCGCCAGCACCACCACGGATGCGCTCCATAGTCGTGGGGGCAGGAACCAGGAAAGTGCCAGCCCGAGAGGTGCGAACAGTACGATGTTGCTGATCACGTCGGTCAACCACCGGTCGCCGCAGGCAAGGCACCATCGGGGCGGCATCCGTCCGGACTCGATTGCATTGCCTGGCAGCAGCGTCGCTGCGATGACAACAGCCAGGCTGGCTACGAGAAACAATCGTGCGACCCATCCACCGACAGCGCGCTCAGCCGTCTGCATTCTGCCGGCGCTACGGAACGTTCACGCTTGCCATGTCACGTCACCAGCTGACGGAGAAGCTCGGGATCGTGTTTGCCGCTCGTTGTGCGAGGCAGCCTTTCGTGAGGAACGATGCGGGTCGGTTGCATGAAGCGTGGGAGCTCAATACCGGCATACCTCTTGAGTTGATCCGGGGTTGCCTCAGGCCTTAGCACCACATGAGCAATGATACGCTCTCCACGCACATCATCAGGTTCCGCCGTTACCACTGCCTCAACGACCAGGCCAGAGGCGTACAGGACGCTGACAACTTCATCCGGGCTTACGCGGAACCCCATGCTCTTGATGATCCTGTCACGACGGCCTACGTAGTAGAGCAGACCGTCTGCATCGCGGCGCACCATGTCTCCGGAGAAAACGACACGTTCCGCCTCCGGCGTGCCAGCCGGAACGAGTGGATTGCTGCGATATACTTTGGCGGTTGCTTGCGGGTCGTTCCAGTAGCCCAGCGCTACGGTGGGCCCGCGATGTACAAGCTCACCTTCTTCTCCCGGAGCAGCTTCGCGACCAGCGGGTGTGAGTACCATGATCTGCGCGCCCGGGATGGCACGACCAATGGAGTCAGGGTGCGCATCGGTCTCTTCGGGTGGAAGGTATGTGCTGCGAAATGCCTCCGTGAGGCCGTACATCAGGTACAGAC
>CAYSKN010000033.1:11126-17385 GCA_964431565.1 uncultured Gemmatimonas sp. | reverse complement strand
GGGACGATCAATCGTGGCCCAGGAACCAGACATCTTCTCCAACCTTCTCAGGAAAGTCCGAACTCTTCACGTGCCTGTCGTGATGCGCGTGCCGAAGCGTCTGCGGCAGCCATGTCAGCCGCGAAACCACCATCATCGACAGCTGGCAGTACCATGGCGTCCTCACGTCGCCCAAGCAACGTCCAGAACTCGCCCGCAGAGGGAGCATCACCCTCATGAGCCGGCAGCAGTGCATACATTGCCTTGTACATCGCGCTGAATGCATAAAATAGCGCAAGCATGTCGGGAAGCACGAGCACTATGCGCGTTATGGCGTTTACGTTTGCAACCTGATCGTTGAACTGAGGCGTGTTGAAGGGGGCCAACACCATCCTGTAATTGATGGTGTAGTTCACGATCCCTGCGGCCAGATTGGTTACACCGATGAGCAGAGCCGATCCACGCATTGCCTTGCGCACCGTGGGCTCGGCCAGCAGGCGATCCATCTGCCTCAGCCGCTCAGATGTATCGGGACCAAGGCCCTGAAGTGCAATTGACCGGGTTGCCGGCCTGCCCAACAGGGCCGAAACACCAAACACCAGAAATGCCAGCAGATAACTCGCGCTGTCCTTGAAGGCGAAGAGGGCACCATCCACATACCAGAACGCCAAGGCACCGCGCATGATGGCTGAAGCGCCGCCGTAGGTGGTAATGAAGTTAAAGCGCCGTGTGATGACAAGAAGATCGAGCAGTACCCACGCAACTGGTACCAGAGCTGCCACAAGATAGGCCTGCAGCGTACCAAGCGGTGCGGTGCCGTACTTGAGGATCAGTATCGGTGCGACGGCACCGATGATGATATCGAGGGTAAGTTTGAACGATTTCGACATGGCCAGTCAATCTCGCTGCCACCGGCAGCCGCTGGAACCGGGCCCGTTCGATTGAGTCCGGCATCGGGCGGTGACGCAGTGGTGACTGTCCATTTCAGCGCTGCGTGGCCTCCGGCAGCCCGAGCGCCCCGTTAAGCCATCGCACGAGGGGCACGAGGGCAGCGTAGTGTCTGGTCAGAAGGCCCGACAGTCGCGAACTGGTAACGTCCTCCGCTGACAGCTCGCGCCCTGCAGTGAATGACGTGTAACGCAACCAGTCGAGAGCAGGATGGTTCACGGCATAGCCCCGGGGAGGGCGGATCAGCATGTGTTCTCCGTCCAGATCGCCAAGTCGCCTCCGAAAACCCCGGCTCTCGACGATCTCTTCCCATCCCTCCAGATCATCAACAAGACGTTGACGTATCCGCATCAGTGCCTGTCGCGGTGGCATCCATATGCCGCCACCACAGAAGCAGCCATCGGGAGCCATGTGGAAATAGAAGCCAGCACCACCATGTGCAGCCTCACCACCGACACCATGTCCCGCATCACGGTGATAGAACCAGCACGCCACATGCGTCTTGTACGGTGACTTGTCCCTGCTGAAGCGTATATCACGGTGGATACGGAAGGCAGATTTTCGAGGGGATCCTGTTATCTCAGGTGCAATAACCGCCAGTCGAACGTCCATCTCCTCAATGAGCTGTGCCAATGGCTCTCTCAGATACCGCTCGTACTCTGCACGATGGTCCCCGAACCATTCGCGACGGTTGTTCCTGGCAAGAGCGCGCAGAAATGCGAAGGCCCGTGGTGAGAACTGTGTTGGTTCATCCATGTACCCATGTCTGCTGGAAGAGAGCTGCCTACGCAAGGCCGGGGTCCTTCATTCGGTCACACGATACCTGCTGACAAGGCCGGCGATCGGACGGCCTCCTCGATTCCGTGCGCAGGAAAGAGGAAGCTGAGAAACAGACCAGTTCGCATGCCCCATGCACGCTCGTCGTGCAATGCCCCCTCCGCCTCCATGTAGAACATGTCCTTTCCCGTGCGCCATCCCTGCCGCTGCAGGATGCGATACAGGAGTCGCGTACCGCGGAGCATTCTGCGCTCAGCCGTTCCGACATCAAGCCATATGCGCAGATCAGGGCGTCGACCGCCGTGTGCAACCAGTTGCCGGACTATCCATCGATCATCCCACCAGACACTCGGACTCAGCAGAGCGAGCTTGCCAAAGACAGCGGGATGGGTAAGGCCGAGGTAGAGCGTCAGCAGTCCACCCAGCGAACTGCCCGCCAGACCTGTGTCACGCGGACCACGGCGCGTGCGCCATTGGCGGTCGACCCATGGCTTTATCTCGTACACGAGCATCTGTCCATACTGGTCAGCCTCACCACCAGCATCGTGTACGTTGTCACGCGTTGGTGTGTACTCATCAATGCGATCACGTCCGGCATTGCCGATCGCTACGATTATGATCGGTTCGATGATGCGTGCATTAATAAGCGCACGAGCGGTGGTATCGACGCCCCATTGGACGCCGAACGGCGACAGCGGAAGATCATCGAAGACATTCTGCCCGTCGTGCAGATACAGGACAGGATATCGTCGTCCCGGATCGTCCTCGTAACCAGGCGGCAGCAACACCATGACATCATGAGGTCTGGACAGAAAACGCGACCTGACGCCGGAGTAATGCAGCAGTGATCCCGCCGCTGCCGCAACGGTTGGCTGCTGCTGTGTTTCGTCGAGACCGGAGTGGAGAAGAGGTGGCATGGACCGTTGCAGACCTGGATGCCTGGCCAATGGAAGGGGGAAGCCGGCGGCCTCCTAGACGACCCGGTCTGGTAGATCCTGCCCTTTCAGAAATGCCTCCACATTCGAGATTGCCCTCATACCCATGCCCGTTCGTGTCTCGATTGTCGCACTGCCCAGGTGCGGTATGAGTACCACGTTCTCCATTGTCAGCAGATCCGCCGTCACTCTCGGCTCAAATTCGTAAACATCCAGACCCGCGCCGGCTATACGACCCGTCCTGAGGGCCTCCACCAGTGCAGCCTCATCCACAACGTCGCCACGTGCAGTGTTCACGAGAAAGGCATGCGGCAACATCTGCGCCAGAGTAGTTGCGTTGATGAGATGGTGTGTTTCTGGGGTTGCCGGACAGTTCAGCGACACCACGTCCGAACGCCTGAGAAGTTCTTCCAGCGTGGCAACACGTTCCGCTCCGGACGGGCCAGCCGTTGCCGGATCGTCAATGCGTGGATCGCGAGGAGCGTGGTAGACAATCTTCATGCCGAAGCCATTGTGTGCCACGCGCGCCACAGACCGACCAATACGTCCATAACCCACGACACCCAATGTCTTGTCACGCACTGAGTGCCCAAGCATGAAGGTGGGGCGAAGCCCGCTCCAGGCGCCGCTCCGCACGTGTCGTTCACCCTCTCCAAGGCGACGCATCACCATCAGCATGAGTGCAATGGCCACGTCAGCCGTGTCCTCGGTGACTACGTCGGGGGTGTTGCTGACCATGATGCCCGCTTCAGAAGCCGCATCGAGAGCTATGTGATTGATTCCGACCCCGACGTTGGCCAGCAGTTTCGTACGAATACGCGGCGTATCAAAGACATGCGGCGTCCACCTGTCAGTGACTGTTGTGATCACCACATCGGCCTGTTGCAGTGCTTCCCCGAGCTGGGCAGCTGAGAATGGCGAGTCATGTTCATTCAGCTTTGCGTCGTACAGTCTGAGGACATGAGCTTCCACCGACTCCGGCATTGTGCGCGTAACGATCACCCGGGGAATCGTACCGGACCGTGTCGCGCTCACCCGGTCATCTCCGGCCTTCCGTCTGGCTCATGACGATCCTCATTGCCACCTTCTGAGGCGTCTTCGCAGCCTCCATCCTCATCGCCACTTTTCTCAATGTCGTCCGCACCGATATCTCCGGCGGCCTGTGTTGCACGCGGATCAAGCGCCTTGAGAAGCCTGCGACAGAGACGGGTCAGTCTCGCGCGCTGTTCGCTGCTCAGTTCACTCATCACACCAATAATGGCTTCTGTACGCTTGGGCGTGGCGTGACGCCACGCCTGGCGCCCGGCGTCCGTCAGGTAGATGGAAATGAACCGACGGTCATCAGCATGCCGTTCACGTCTGACAAGCCCTCTGCCCTCCAGTGCATCCACGATTGCGGTCATCTGCGCCTTGCTGCGACCCAGACCCAAGGCCAGCTCCTGTTGATGCGCCGGACCGCGCTCCTGAAGTGCGTTGAGGGTGCCATACTGTGACGCGGAGAGACCAAACAGGTGCAGCGCACCGTCCACGCGTGATGCGGCCAGACTTGCCGAACGTTGCAGTGTATCGTATGCCGCGAATGCACGTCGCAGTTTCTTGTCGCCTTTACTCATGTAATCCAGAAAGGTACGCTTGCAGTAACATGGCAACCAGCCATGTCATAATGTACAAGGCGCACGCACACCGGCGCGGGTTTCCAGTCACTCGTTCACATTCGGAGCTCCGTGCGAGGCTGGCAGATGGAAGCCATCCCCACCTTCCACTCATACCTGCCCGGGGTCAGCTGTGAACTCCGTCGTGAGTATGCCGGTACTGGCCGCTAACGGCCGCTCCCGCAACCTTAGCCGTTCAGGGCAAAGAGCCTGCGGGTCTCCTCATGAGTCAGAACCCAGATGGAATATGCCCCGAAGACCGTACCGGCCGGCCACCTGAACAAGCGGAAGACGGATACTGCAAGTATGACATACCTGGCCCACTGCTGATGGTTGAGCAGGGCAAAGCCGGCAATGAGCCCGAATAGGCTGAAGATCCCGATTATCAGGGCACCAATCAACCCGCTGATCGTCCCCACCACTACCGCAAGCGGATTGAATGTTGCGAGCGAACCGAAGATACCACTGAACAGTACAGCCACGGCCGCAAGCATGCCCAGCGCACTGAAAAGCAGGTTGACGAGACCAACGATCTTGATGTGACTGTGCACAATGCCGCTCCGGAAAAAGGTCGTGCGATGACCTACGGCTGAAACAGCCTACGGGATTCAAGCCATTCCGGATCCACTGCCGGTATGCCCCACCTGATTCGATATCCAGGCACTCGATAAGGCGGGTTGGCTGTACATGGACCGGTGAAGACGGCGCTTCATGCAGCCTTGCGTCGGGTGTTCATCAGCGTCACCAGCGCCACGCCTCCAAGGATGATAATGATGGCAACCCACGCCCGGGCGGGTAATCGCTCATCAGCCAGTACCACGCCAAGCAACACGGCGATCACAGGGTTGACATATGCATAGGTACTCACTGCTGCAGGCCTCGCCACCCTGAACAGCCACATGTAGGTGCTGAATGCTATGAGAGAGCCGAAAACAACGAGGTACAGCAGGGAGAGCAGCGACGCCGTGGACACCTTCATAATGCTCACTTCCCGCCACTCGCCGAACATGAAGGAGAACAAGAGCAGCAGCAGCCCTCCGCTCAGCATCTGCATGGACACAGCCAGCGCAGCCGATGACGACTGACGTGCCTTGAGCGAATAGAGGGAGCCCACGGTCCACGAGAAGGCGCTCACGGCAAGTACCACTGCGCCAACAGGATCAACCGGGGCGCGAGTACTCCCGCCACCTGGCAGAACGAGAAGACAGACACCAGCCAGTCCTGCCATCACGCCAACAGCCTCCACGAGACGTGGCCGCTTTCCAAGCCACGCCTCACACAACACCAGCCAGAATGGAACGGTGGCGACGATCACCGATGCAACCCCCGAATCCACGCGCAACTCTGCCCACGCAATGGAACCGTTGCCTATGAGAAGCAGCAGCGCCCCTATGACTGCCGAGACTCTCCACTCCGCAACGGTTGGTCGTGGTGCGCCGCGCAGACGCATGAACGCGTACAGCATGCCGCCAGCCAGAAGAAAGCGCGTCGCGGCCATCAGGAATGGCGGAATCGTTTCCACACTCCACTTGATGGCCAGGTATGTCGATCCCCATACCACATAAATGATCAGAAAGCCGCCAGCCAGCTTCCACTTCTTCACCCTCCCGGACACATCGTGCATCACTGCTCCTCACCTCTTTCCTGATTTCGCACGACGCGTCGGTTTGGCACTCAGCGGATCATCCGGCCATGAGTGCCTGGGATAGCGTCCACGCAACTCCTTGCGAACATCGAAGTAGCTTCCCTTCCAGAAGCCGGCCAGATCGCGCGTCACCTGCACTGGCCGATGCGCCGGCGACAGAAGATGCATTGTGACGGGCACACAGCCGTCCAGGAGCGTGGGGGTCGCCGTCCAGCCAAGACACTCTTGCAGCCTCACCGCCAGAACTGGTGAATCAGGATCGCTGTAGTCCAGTGCTATACGTGAACCGGTGGGTACCTCGATGTGACCAGGTGCAAGTGCAT
>CAYSKN010000033.1:0-11116 GCA_964431565.1 uncultured Gemmatimonas sp. | reverse complement strand
ATCGAGCACCACTCGCTGTTGCCAGGCAAGCCGGGACAACAGTGCCTCATGCCAGTCCAGCGTCTCCAGATCAGCCCACGATCGCACACCATCAAGGAATGGAACGAGCCATTCATCCATGTCGGCAGACAACACATTGTCCGACACGTCCGGCCAACCTTCACGATGGCGATGGACGAATGCCATACGCTGACGCAAGCGTATCACGGCCCCTGGCAACGGCCACCCAACTACACCGGTACGCCGGAGCATCGTCGCCACTGCTGTACGCACAGTACCAACTGGAGCATCGCGCAACGGTTTCTCCGACAGCAGTAATGCACCAAGTGCCGTTACTTCCGTCGCCTTCACGACACGGGCGGCGTCATCCCAACGCACGCGAGGTTCGCTGACTGTCTGCTCCGCAAATGCAGCCATGATCTCTGCAGGCGTGATGGGAGCAGCCCGGAGGATGCGGTATTCCGGCGGTTGCCCATCCATGTCGGCTACGGCAAGCCAGGGAGCATCATGCAGACTGTCGCATCTCCCAAGTACAGCACCACTGCCATTGCGCAACACATAGCGTGGTTCGGCACCTCCGCGCCTCTGTGCGATACGATCCGGAAACGCCAGCGCAAGCAAAGCGCCGATGTCGTCATCGCTCCACAGTTCCGTATCGTCTGTGCAGTCGGAATCGCCACGCCTGATCAGATCCTGCATGGTCCTGCGCACACGCTCCAGGGCATCGCGGTCAACCGTCACTCCCGGAAAGCCTGCAAGTGCGGCAGTTTCTCCACTCCGGAGCAACCCGGTTCGCAGGTGCAGATCAACAGGCGGTCGCCCATCCGCACGCAGCACATCACGCTCCTCGAGCAACGCTGAGATTGCTGCTCCTGCGGTGCCGGCACCACGGTCTGCTGCAGCAAGCAACATGTGCGCCAGACGCGGAGCAAGCGGAAGGGCAACCATGCGCCTGCCGTGCGATGTTATGTACCCCTTTTCATCGAGCGCCCCAAGCTGCCCCAGCAGCGTTCTTGCCTGTCTGAACGGAGCCGCGGGCGGGACGTCGAGCCAGCGTAATTGGCCCGGATCGGCAATACCTGCATCGGCGAGTTCGAGAGCCAGGGCCGATAGGTCGGAGTCAACGATCTCGGGGCGGGTTGTCGCCTGAAGTGCATGCTCCTCATGAGCATCCCACAGCCGGTAGCACACCCCCGGTGCTGTTCGGCCGGCACGCCCGCGCCGCTGCTCCGCCGAAGCACGGCTCACCCGCACGGTCCTTAGCTGTGCCATGCCGGCAGCGACGTTGAAACGGGTCAGACGGGACAGCCCGGAGTCAACCACCACCCGCACTCCTTCCACGGTAAGACTCGTCTCCGCGAGGCTGGTACTCAGTACCACTTTTCTCGTGCCGACCTGCGCGGGAGACAGCGCCACATCCTGCTCGTCCAACGGCAGGCCGCCGTGAAGCACATGCAACCGGATGCTGCCATGTGCAGCGTTAAGATCACTCGCGAGACTCTCGGCAACACGCCGCTGTTCGCTGGCGCCAGGAAGAAACACCAGAACATCGCCATCCGTTGTCCTGAGCGCCTCCCGGATCACGCGGACAATGACGGCTTCTCTGCATTCACCGGAGCGAGGCGGCCGGTAATGTGTGACTATGTCGTGAAGGCATCCTTCACTTCTGACTACCTGCGCCGAACCACGATTGTCGCTAATGAGTGCCGCTACCGCCTCCCCGTCGAGCGTGGCCGACATGACAAGGCATCGAAGGTCGGGACGCAAGTGCTGCCGGGTCTCAAGCACAAGCGCCAGCCCGAGATCCGCATGGATCGAACGCTCATGGAACTCATCGAACAGCACGGCGCCATACCCTTCGAGTGCAGCGTCCAGAGACAGCAGACGCGCAAGTACACCCTCGGTCACCACCTCGATACGCGTGCGTGGAGACACTCTCGAATCACCGCGCACGCGGTACCCCACTGTCTCGCCCACACTCTCGCCCAGTATGCGCGCCATGAACCGGGCGGATGCACGGGCGGCCAGTCGCCGCGGCTCCAGCATGACTATGCGCCGTCCGGACAACCACGGTTCATTCAACAAAGCAAGCGGCACCCTCGTTGTCTTGCCCGCGCCCGGCGGCGCCTCCAGAACAGCCACGGGCCGACTGCGAAGAACCGAAGTCAGTTCTGAAAGTATGCCATCGATCGGCAACGATTCGGTGTTCATGGCATCACTCCCGCCATGCATTCCGGATATCCGCCTCGCATGCGCCATTGATCAGCAACGCCGCAGTGGCCGGCCTGCTGACGGGTCCGCGGATGGAGCAGACATCAGCGCCTGCGACGCGGCGTCCCATCGAGTTGCAGTGTGAGCCACTGCTGCGCACGCTCCACCACATCATCCGCACCGCCACGAAATGCCCGGTAACCAAGGCGGGCGTCCACGATCGGGGTGATGCCCACACGTTGCCACTGAGATCCGTCAGCACGCCGCAATTCGGCAGCAGGAATGCCCACCGACAACTCCCCCGGAAGCTCAACCCGTACGGTCTCGGCGGGCGAGCCGGCAGTGGCGCTTCCCACAAAGACGATATCTGTGGTTGCTTCGAGCGCCACGGCAAGACGCTCCATCGCACCCGAGGTGCGCTCATCCAGCAATGCCACCAGACGTCCGGCATAGTGTCCCGTAGTGTCACCACGACTGACCCGCGCACGTAACTCCCGTTCGTCAGCACACTGCTGCATGGCTTCCCTGAGAGTCTCAACCAGACACGGTGCGGTCTGATAGCGATGCAACTCGCGTGCTGTCACGGCAACAGGACGCGCACGCACCGCTGCAAGCAGGCCGGAAAACACACCACTCGAATCAGCCAACGAACCTCGCAGATCGAGGATCCATGCCCGCGCATCGCGATTCTGCTGGAGTTCAGGGCCTACTGTCTGCTCCGTCAGGCGATTCACATCGATGTAGGCTATTCCACCTGACAGCATCCGGGATGTCGCCTGCCAGGGACGCTCCACCGTGGCGAGCAAGGGTACATAGTGTTCGCTCCTGGGTATATCGAACTGCCTTTCGCGCCCCGTAATATCGCGCACACGAAGCAGTGTCCGGCCGGCGGGTCCGAACGGCAGCACCTGCATGAGCTGAAAAAGCCTGTTCCACTCGTTGGGAGCAGACACCTGCCCGCGGTGTTCCTTGATCCAGGCGGGCAGTGGAAAGCCCTCAAAGGCAACCACTTCGAGTCCGGGCTCGATGCCAAGTGCAAGTGTAATCGAATCACGCACTACGTCCGTGATCATCGCACGGCTGTCGACCCACCTCACGCGGAACGGCGCACTGGCCAGCCCGCGAACGGAGTCGGCCGAAGCACCCTGCAGGGCTACCTGCGCATCATCGAATACACCCACAAGACCCCTGAGTGCCGCAGCATACTCGTGCGCGTATCGCGCTGCCTCGAGCTTCGGAATGGTCCGTTCGAATGCCTGGTCTATATCCTCATCGTAGAGATCACGATGGGCATGCCGCGAACGCATCGCGCTCCAGACCCTGGCGCCGCCAAGCACACGCGATCCCATGAAAGGGTAGGGATCCGCGTCGTAGTAACCGGGCAACTCTGCGGGTGCTCGTACAACTGGCATGCGCGATGCCCGTACGGCGCGCCCCGTGCGCAGCAGACGCAGTGCCGTGCGCAAGGCAGGCACGCTGTCCATTGCTGCATCAGGCCGGCTGTCACGGGGAACCGCCACAATGGTGTCAATGAGAACACCGCTGCTCCCATCTACATGCACCACCTCACCGACGCGTATGCGTACCGCAAGACCGCTTCCTATCGACACCAGCACGCTGGGTACAAGTGCATCGTCATACACCGCACCCTCGCCAATGAGGGTACCACATCCCGTTGCGATGAGCCCAAGTATGGCCCTGGGCATGACCGTGCCCTCATTTGCCACCACCATGACCCTGCGCCCAGCAGGTGCACGCGCGTCGACAAGCACCCCATCACGTCCAAGCCACGAGTCATCGAAATACCAGGTTCCCTGCACATCACGCGCACCACCAACACGACGCACCCGTACAGCGCTTCGCGTAAACGGAACGCTGGCAAGTTCCTCGGCAAGACCCATCCTGGCCACAAATGCATCAAGACTGTCCGGATCGGCACTCGATCTCATGGTACGAAGGTCGAGTACCACACGCTCCGGCACAGACGACAACGCCTCGCGGAGTGCAACCTCCGCGCGTGATGAATACCGCGTTGCCGTGGGCATCCGGATAACGAGTATGCTGTCCGCCGTACGCTCCACACTGATCTCACCAATCACATCGGTGCTCACACGCGCCCGGCCACCGCCCGCATCCAAATCCAACGACGGTTCCACACGCGTGAGCGGGTCGTTGAGCACTGCCAGAAACCTCGTGTACGCCACCTCGAGCTGCCCTGGATCCTGCGCCTTTCTGACCAGTGTCACTGCTCGGATGAACGCGGAATCGAGCGGAGCACCACGTACCGCAACCGCCGGATGATGCAACGAGATGATGTGCCACACGAACGAAAGTCGGGCAAGCCTCGCAATCCCCGCGGAATCCGACGCCTGTGGCTCAGGTTCCGGGTCGGGCGGCGCCTCCGGTAACTGTACGACAGGCGACATCAACGGTGCCTCAGGCTCGGATGGCGGCTCGACCCTTATGACGGATGACGGGGTGAGGTACCTGCATCCGCCAAAGGCAAGTGCGACGACCGCTGTCAGCGCTATCCGGATGTTGCATGATCTCCGACCCAATAGACGGGACGGTCGCAGGGGAGCGTTCTGGTTGCAGGATGACATATTAGCTCAAGATACCCGCTCCCTTTGCGCTGCTCCATTCCGATACCCGGTTCCGACACATGTCCGAATCACCCGCTCTCGGCCCAGCCGGACATACCGGAGGGTCGGGGACCCACACCACCCGGCTTTACTATGACGACGCCAGGCTGGACACATTCTGGGCAACCGTAACGGCCCTAGCGGATGAAGGACGGACGGTCTTCCTTGATCGGACAGCCTTCTATCCCACCTCTGGTGGTCAGCCGCATGACACCGGGTGGCTGGCTGACGCTTCCGTCGTCGACGTCGTCGATGACGGCTATCGGATTGCACACTGCCTGAGCAAGGCCTTGATGCTAACGACTGGCGCCGTCGTCAGCGGCCGTATCGATATGCACAGGCGTCTCGATCACATGCAGCAACATACAGGTCAGCACCTGCTGTCTGCGCTCCTTGCAGACCGGCATGGCTGGCACACCGTCAGCGTGCACTTCGGCGAAAACGAATCTACGCTTGACGTTGCCACACCCAGAATAACGCCCGAACAACTTGCCGTTATAGAAAGCTCGGTAAACGAGCTTGCTCGCAGCAACCGTGGTGTCAGCGTAAGCTACGAGAACTCACGAACGGCGAGGGGCCTTCGCAAGCCGAGCGGGCGCGATGGCACACTGCGCGTCGTAACAATCGATGGACTCGACCGGAGCGCGTGTGGTTGCACCCACGTGGCGAGCACCGGCGAAATCGGTGCGATCCTGCTGCGTCGTGCCGAGCCGATACGTGACAACACGCGCGTCACGTTTGTATGCGGCGGGCGGGCAGTGCTCTGTGCACATGACGATCTTGAACTGCTCACTCGCGTGGCGCGCTCCCTCTCGACTTCGGCCCGCGAGATTCCATTGCTCGTGGAACAGATGCAACAGCACGTGATGGAACTCGAACGCAACAACAGGCGCCTTGCATTTCAGATGGCGAAACACGCGGCGGCAGAGCACTGGGCTGCTGCCGACATTGATCACGACGGTATACGACGCGTGATCATCACGGTCGACACTCCCGTAAAGGACACCGAGCCGCTTGCCCGGGAGATCACCGGACGCAGTTCATGTGCGGTTCTGGTAACGAATCACGCCGCCGGTGGGGTCCTCTTCGCAACCTCGGCGGACCTGTCCATCGATGCCGGCAGACAGCTTCGCGCTGCACTCCAGTCGGTTGGTGGCCGTGGCGGAGGTTCGGCGCACATGGCGCAGGGAACCGTATCCGATGCCGTCGATCGCACGTGTGCAGTCGAAACCGTGGCGGGAATGCTCGGATTCTGATGATAAAGCGATGCCGTAACGGCTTCGCACATGCTTCGCGTTGTATGCGCACTCGCTCACATGTTGGTCGGCATTCCCGGACCTTGTGCCGGTCGGCGATGTCCGGTCTGGCCAGCCGATCAGTCCAGGGCTTCGGCCCCCGTCTCTCCGAAGTCAGCACAGGTCATCAGATCCGACTCGCCAGCCTGAGGCAACTGCGCGGCGATCTTGCGTAGCGCACTGCGCAGTCCCTCCTCCAGCACGGGATGATAGAACGGCAGACGCAGCAGCCCGTGCACCGTCATGCGTTGATCGATCGCCAGGGCCAGCAGGTGCGCCATATGTTCGCCTTCCGGTACGCACATTTCGGTGCCCAGCAGCAGGCCGCTCTGTCGGTCTGCATAGATACGCATGAGGCCCTTGTTCCTCTGACCGGCACGCGCACGGGACTGCCGGCTGAAGTCCACCTCGCCCTCAACGAAACTGCCTTCCCTGAGCTCCTGCCGACGGTTCCCGGCGATGGCGATGTTGGGATCAGAAAAGACTATGGACAGCGGGGTACGCCTCATGAAGCACACCGGACGTTCACCCGCCGCAATGCGTATTGCGTTCAATCCGGCTATGTGACCCTCGTCGGCCGCCTCGTGGAGAATGGCATGCTCGCCTGTCGCGTCACCCGCAAGAAATAGTGGCAGATCGCCAATCTGCATCGTGGCCGGATCGACACGAGGGAAGCCGCGTTCATTGAGCTGAATGCCCAGGCGCTCCAGACCGAGCCCGTCGAGATTGGGCCTGCGGCCTGATGCTGCGAGCACCATATCGACGGTTGCCTCCACCTCGCCGTTATCCACGTTCACACTGCCATCCCTGAGTGTGACATTCGCGGAAGATCCCATGTGTAAGGAGAAATCCCGGGCCAGAAGGTCTGCTGCAGCAGAAGCCACCCTGGCATCCGACAGACCACCAATGTGGCCGCGGCCGAACGCGGTGACGGTAACGCCGAGCCGCGCAAGCGCCTGCGCCATTTCCACTCCAACCGCGCCCAGCCCTATCACTGCAATGTGCGCCCGCAGGGTCTCCTGCTCGAACAGCGTATCCGTAGTGAGCAGACGATCCTGCAGGATACGCCACGCCGGCGGTACCACCGGTCTTGAGCCCGGTGCCAGAACGATGCTGCGCGCCGTGATCTCGCGCCCGTCGACTTCCAGCCGGTTGAGGCCAATGAATCTCGCGCGCCCACTCAATGCGCGTTCACCGAGACTGTCAGTGGCCTTGAGCGTGCCCGCCACGAAGCCATCACGCAACCGTCGTACGCGCCGCAGCACAGTTCGCAGGTCGACCTCAAGCCCTTCGCTGCCAAGGATACCAAACTCGCTGAACGTCCGCCGTCGCTCGAAAGCATTGGCCGCCTCTATCAACACCTTCGAGGGCATGCATCCGATGCGGGCGCAGGTGGTTCCCCAGTGACCGTCATTAACCAGCAGAAAGTCCTTCGTGCGCTTGCTCACCTCCTTGAGTGCAGTGAGACCGGCACTGCCTGCACCCACAATGACCACTTCGTACCTGGCGGCAATCAAGGATTCATCTCCCGTTTAGGCGGTTGGGAACACGGAATGATCGGCTCTGACTTGACGCGTTCGTTGCACAAGCGCTTGGTATGAGCATACAGCATCGACGATAACCCTTCGATGATCCTCAATAAACTTTCCCTGCACACATCCATGATGATCTCCCGGCCTCCCGAAACCGAATATGCAGCGTGGATACAGACCTACGTTGATTCCACATCATCTGCACTGGCAGCATTCAAGCTTGATAATGTCGCTAAACTGCTCGAACAGCAGATGGCCGTCCTGCGTGCGCTCCTCGCCACTGCCCCTGCCGACATCGCGGGATACTCTTACGCACCGGGCAAATGGACGCTGGCAGAGTCATTGCTGCACACCGCCGACACGGAGCGCGTATTCGCCTTCCGCTTGCTGCATGTGGCACGCGGTGATACCCGGCCATTGTTCGGCTTCAACCAGGATGCCTGGGTTCCTGAGATGCGTGCAGCCAGGCGTACGCTCGATGACATCCTGAACGAGATGGATTCGGTCCGTGCTGCGACGCTGACATTGGTTCGCTCCCTCGATGAGAATGCCCTGGTGAAGATCGGCATCGCATCCGACCATCCGATTTCCGCCAGAGCACTCATCTGGCTCATAGCTGGACACATGAACCATCACATTGATCTCACCCGGGACCGATACCTCGCGGGACGCTGATCCAGGCGAAACGCAGCTAGATTTCATGGCTGTGGCGCACACGATCGGTGTGCGCCGTCCCTCTGAGGCTCCCCATGTGGACCTCTGCCATTGAGATTTTCGGAGCACTCCGTGTCCGCTGCCTCGTCCGTTGCAGGTTTGTCAGTCCCGTCGGCATCGCCCGAGACCGTGCGTCTGGCGATCGACACCATTCGCACACTCGCCATGGATGCAGTCCAGGCTGCGGATTCCGGACATCCCGGCACTCCCATGGCGCTGGCCCCGCTCGGATACGCTCTCTACACGCGTCACCTTCGACATGACCCCCGGGAACCCGACTGGGTTGACCGCGACCGATTCATCCTGTCGGTAGGCCACGCATCCATGCTGCTTTATGCCTCCCTGTACATGGCCGGCTACGATCTGCCACTCGAAGAGATCCGGAAGTTCCGCCAGTGGGGCAGCAGGACACCCGGGCATCCCGAAGTACATCACACCAAGGGAGTTGAGACCACTACAGGGCCATTGGGTCAGGGCGTCGCCAACGCCGTGGGCTTTGCGTTGGCCGAGGCGCACCTGGCTGCGACCTTTAACCGGGAAGGTCATGCCATCGTCGATCACTACACATACTTCATTGCCGGTGATGGTTGCCTCATGGAAGGCATCTCTCATGAGGCTGCCAGTTTCGCGGGCCACAAGAAGCTCGGCAAACTCATCGGTTTCTACGACGACAATCACATCACCATCGACGGCAGCACGGATATCTCGTGCAGCGACGATGCCGCCAAACGTTTCGAAGCATACGGCTGGCAGGTACTGCACGTCGCCGACGTCAATAATCTCGATGCGATCGATTCAGCGATAGCTGAAGCGAAGACCGATACCAGTCGCCCGACACTGATCATCACACGAACCCACATAGGCTACGGATCACCCAACCGTCAGGATTCATCGAAGGCTCACGGAGAACCTCTCGGAAATGCTGAGATAGCGCTCACCAAGCAGGCTTACGGATGGCCATCTACCGAGCCCTTCTTTGTGCCCGATACGGCTCTTGCGCACTGGCGTGAAGCAGCTGCCAACCGTGCCGGCACACACGCTCTGTGGCTCAGAAAGTGGGATGCCTATGCTGCAGCATTTCCTGAGCTTGCAGCCGAGTTCACGCGCCGCATGCATGCCCAGCTGCCTCCCGCGCTGGACGACGCCTTCCCTACGTTCGACGATTCGAACGGCCATGTTGCGAGCCGGGCTGCCAGCGGTGCCGTGATCAATGCCATTGCACCCGTCCTGCCCGAGCTCTTCGGCGGCAGTGCCGACCTGTCAGGTTCCAATCTCACCGGCGTTAAGGGCGCGCCCTATTTTTCAGCTCAGGAACGTGCCGGCCGCAATATCGCGTTCGGTATTCGTGAGCACGCCATGGGTGCAATCATGAACGGCATGGCACTGCACGGCGGGTTGAGACCATACGGCGGCACTTTCCTGGTTTTCACCGACTACATGCGACCTGCAATCCGGCTGGCCGCACTTATGGGCGTACCGGTCATCTACGTGTACACGCACGACTCCATAGGGCTTGGCGAGGACGGCCCTACACACCAGCCGGTGGAGCACCTGGCCGCATTGCGCTCTATCCCGAACCTGCTGGTACTTCGTCCTGCCGATGCAGACGAAGTGAGCGAAGCATGGCGCACGGCTCTCCATCACGGAAGCGGTCCTACAGCCATCGTACTCACCCGTCAGAAACTCCCGTACATGAACGCCCGGTCGCGCGCCAGAAGTGGCGTGCCACGTGGCGCTTACATCGTGGCCGAGGCCGGGGCACAGAAGCCGCAGGTGGTACTAATGGCCAGCGGGTCCGAAGTGGAGGTTGCGCTTGATGCGCGTGCGCGCCTGTCGGTGAGTGGTATCCACGCGCGCGTGGTGAGTTGCCCGAGTCTTGAGCTGTTTGAAAAACAACCGGCCGAATATCGCAGCCAGGTGCTTCCTGCCGGCGTGCCACGAATCGCCGTCGAGGCTGCGCATCCGATGCCTTGGTATCGTTGGGTAGGTGACGCCGGTGCCGTAATTGGCATCGAGCGTTTTGGTGCGAGTGCACCTTACAGGACTCTTTACGAGAAGTACGGCATCACCGCAGAGAATGTGGCTGCTGCAGCGAAGGCAGTGCTGCGATAGGCGCCACACTAGGTCATCCATTTCTTCACTGACATCACCATGCCCCGTTCAAGCGCATTCAGCCCACACGGTCCCGGTGCTATAGGCCCGTACTCTCACGCCACGTGGGCCGGAGATCTGTTGTACTGCTCCGGTCAGACGCCCATCGATCCGGAGACGGGCAGACTCGTGGAGGGTGATGTCACGGTTCAGACCAATCGCGCTTTCGACAACCTGCAGGCAGTTGTTGAGGATGCAGGACTGACGATGGATGACGTAGTCAAGTGCAACGTGTATCTCACCGACATGGCAAACTTTGTCGCCATGAATGCCGCCTACAGCGCACGGTTCTCGGCGCCGTATCCGGCCCGCACGACTGTGGCAGTAGCAGCACTTCCACTCGGGGCAGCGGTAGAGGTCGAACTGATTGCCAGACGCGGCTGAAACCACAGCCGAACACCTCGCTGTCGACAGGGATCACTCCGATAGCCGGTCGGGCGTTCTGCTCCCGTGTCTATCGCATGAAGTGACAGGTGTAACCACCTGGATTCTTCTGCAGGTAATGCTGGTGAAAATCCTCGGCCGTCCACCATCTTGCCTCAGGTACGATCTCGGTCACGACCTCTCCCTT
>CAYSKN010000032.1:0-17468 GCA_964431565.1 uncultured Gemmatimonas sp. | reverse complement strand
ACTTCGTGGTAGCGCGCGCCATGCGCCTGGTGTTCGTAGCCGGCCTGTTTCTGGTGATCGTCGTGGCGGTGGGGGCGTCGCGGGTTGCCGGACATCTCAGCCGTCAGCTGAGCAGGCCGCTCGATGAGCTTGTTGGATGGACGGGCCTGATTCGCACGGGGAAGCCCATTCCCGCACAAAGGGTATATCGTGGCGCGCCCGAATTCGAGGTACTCAGATCAGGGATGAGGAGGATGGCACTGGAACTCGAAGCGGGTAGGCGCAGGGCTCTCGAAGCCGAGCGCGCTGAGGCGTTCCGCGAGTCCGCCCGCCGTTTTGCCCATGAACTTAAGAACCCACTTACTCCAATCCGCTTCGCCGTAGACCGGCTGCGGCAGCAGGCATCCGGAGAGCTGCAGGATGCCGTGCAAGTGCTCACAGAGGAAACCACCCGATTGGAAATGATGGCGCGCAGCTTCGCACAATTCGGTCGCCTTCCCGATGGCCCACAGGCGGACATCGACATCGCCGAACTCGTGACCCGGGTGGCACGCTCCGTGGTACCGGGGCGTCTGGTGCTCGAACTGTCGTGCGATGACGACCTGCCGCTCGTAACCGGCTTTCATGAACCGCTGGTGCGCGCGATCACGAACATCATCCTGAATGCAGTGGATGCCACCCCCGACGGGGGCACGATCTCGGTGTCGGTATCGAGAGAAACTCACATGATAGCGATTCGCATCGTGGACACCGGGGTCGGCATGACCAGTGAGACGCTCGGACACATTTTCGATCCCTACGTCACAACCAAGCCCGGAGGCACCGGCCTGGGCCTGGCAATCGCCCGACAAACCATCGAGGCGCACCACGGCATTGTGGAAGCGACCAGCAGGATCGCCGGAGGAACAACCCTGACCATACATCTACCTCTTTCGGTCGCCACCACACACTACGATTCCGGGGAGACCAGTGACATTGCTCCGGGCTGGATTCCCAGGTGACCATCCAGGCCACCCAGCAGCCGGACATCACGACCGACAATACGGGCGCAATCATCATCGCTGGCGGCAATTCGCGACCTCAGGTCACAGTCAAGGTGGATGAACAAGGTATTCACCTGAGCCAGGGTGCATCGAGTACCACCATTCCGATCCATGATGTCGTGCCTGCCAATCTGGTTCCGGTGTCGTGGGCGCTGGCCGCAATCGTGGGGTGCCTCTGCATCGGGCTCCCGATCTCCCGTGCAATCGCCAGGTTCATCGATCGGCGCGGATCCGCGCTCAGCCAGGAGTCGGAGTTGCGCCGGACATTCGCAATGCGGTTCGACGTTCTGGAGCGCAATCTCGACACTGTGGCCATAGAGTTGGAGAAGGTATCGGAGTCCCAACGCTTCGAAGCGGGGGGATCCAGAAGTACGATGAACACACTTCCGGACCCAGAACCAGCCCCCCCCCACTGACCGGTAAACGTGCCCAGCGTACTGATTGTCGACGACGAACCCAACATCCGTCGTATGGTCGGAGCATTGCTTGGCTCCGAAGGCTACGATGTGCGTGATGCCGCCGACGGTGTAGCCGGATTGGTGCTCGCGGAAACCCAGGAACCGGATGTAGCACTGATAGACCTTATGATGCCCGGAAAGCTGGATGGGCTTGGCCTGCTCGAGAAACTACGTGAGCGGCGCCCTGACTTACCGGTTGTGATGATGAGCGGTCGTGCTGCACTCTCGGACGCGGTGCGCGCCACTCGCCTCGGTGCATTCACATTCCTTGAGAAGCCGCTCACACCTGAAGGTGTTCTTCTCGCACTCGCGTCGGCCTTCGAACTCCGACAGGCACGTCGGGCCGCCGCAGCCCTGCGCGAGGATCTCGGAATTTCTGGCGAGATGATTGGGGAATCTCCCGGCATGCTCGAACTGCGCGCATTGCTTGCCCGCGTCGGCCCGACGGATGCACGCGTTCTGATCACCGGGGAGTCGGGTACAGGCAAGGAACTGGCGGCTGCCGCGCTGCATCTCGCCAGTTCCCGACGCGACCGACCGTTCATCAGAGTGAACTGTGCCGCCATTCCGCGTGATCTCGTGGAGAGCGAGATGTTCGGGCACGAACGAGGTGCGTTCACCGGTGCCACCGAACGCCGTCTAGGTCGCTTCGAGCTGGCGCACACGGGAACACTCTTCCTCGACGAGGTGGGAGATCTGGGGGCAGAAGCGCAAGCCAAGCTTCTTCGTGCAATCGAGGCGCATGAGATAGAGAGAGTTGGTGGTGCAAAGCCAATCAAGATCGATGTCAGGATTCTCGCGGCCACCAACAAGGATCTCGCACTTGAGGTTTCCGAAGGGAACTTCCGCGAAGATCTGTATTTCCGTCTCAATGTGATTCCGGTCCACCTTCCTCCTCTACGCCATCGCCCGGGTGATCTTGCTGCCCTTGTAAGACACTTCTCGGCTCGACACCGCTCCCGTACTGGACATCCTCTCGTGGAATGGCACGATAGCGCTCTTGCTGCACTGGCGGCTTACAGCTGGCCCGGCAACGTCCGCGAACTGGCCAATGTGGTGGAGCGACTAGCTATCCTTCACTCGGGCTCGCTGGTTACCGGCACGGAGGTGTATCAGGTGCTGGCCCAGCCAGTCCAGAGCTCTGGCATTACCTCAGCGATGATGGTTTCCGGCTCACGCAGCGCGAGCCCACATGCGGGAAATGCCGCAGTCGGGGAAGGCCCTCAGCTGCCTCTGAGTGAAGCTCTGGATGTCTTCGAACGTCATCTCATATCCGCCGCTCTTGCGCAAAGCGATGGGAACGTGGCTGAGGCCGCAAGGCGTCTTCAGACCGACCGCCCGAATCTCTATCGTAGAATGCGGCGCCTCGGCCTCGGATCCGGTGACGAATGATGCGTGTTCGGGTCCGTTTCAAACCATTGCAGGGTGTGTCATGTGCCAATGGACACGGGTATGTTGCTCTTCGCCACGGCATACCTTTTGGGTGAACCACTGAAGTCTCCGTCTTTGGCAGGATGCTGCTGAATCGCGCGGCACGCATCTCGCTCGGACGGTCTGACCGTAAGTCGGGCCTCCCGATGAACCCTGTTGTGACTCTCTCTACACACTCCATGTTCATGCCCGGTGTCGCTCCCCATGCAGGCGTTCGCTTGCGCAATGCCATGCTTCTGATACTGGCCTTGGTGCTTGTCCCTTGGTCGCGCAGTGAGGCGCAGCGTGAGCGGGAAAGGCGCATAGGCGGCATCCCCCGGGATATCTCACTTGAAGTCACCCGGCTGTTCAATGCGCCCGCCACGCGGCGTGTAAGGGGCGACTTCGTCCTGCCTGCAGTTGATACGGTGGCTGGCGACCTGGCCGTACTGAATGGCAATGTGCGGCTGCGCGGGATCGTTAACGGCCAGGTGATCGTGCTAAATGGAGATGTGGTCCTGGAAGAGGGTTCCCGCATCGGGCTCTCACTGACAGTGCTCGGCGGCACGTTTGAATCGCCCGAACGCCCGAATGTGGGCGGCGAGATTCGTGTGTGGAGCTCACGCTACCGCTATCGCGAAGAAGCCGATTCGCTTGTGGCTGAGACGGACTTCTTCGCACGATGGTCTCAGTGGGCACGCGACGATGGGGTTGGTGGCTCCGACAGTCAACTGTTTCTCACCACCGCGCACACTTACAATCGGGTTGAAGGGTTGCCGATCATCATCGGACCACGCTACAGCGCACGCTCACAAGCCACGCGCATCCACGCAGAGGTGTTTGGCATCTTCAGGACTGGGGACGGGCTGCGCTGGGACCACGAGAATCTGGGGCATCGTGCTCTATTCGAGATACGCAATGGCACCAATCGGGGGGTAGCCATTGGCAGTCGCCTGTTCGATGAGGTGAGCCCGGTGGAACGCTGGCAGCTCACTGAAGCCGAGGTGGGGCTGAATGCTTTTCTGTTCGCGCGCGACTATCGGGATTATTGGCAGCGACACGGCGGGCTTGGTTATGTGTCGCTCTATGCGGGTCGCGGCTCCGAACTGACTGCATCGTGGGGGCGTGAGCGATGGAGCAGTCGGCGTATGCGTGATGTCTGGTCTATGTTCTCCGGCGGTACCACCTGGCGCGGAAATCCTGCCGCAGATGAGGGGGTGGTGGGCATGCTCACTCTCACGGGCACCTTCGACACGCGAACCAATCCTGTCAATCCGCGGTCGGGGTGGTTCATGCGTGGCGAATGGGAGCACGGATCCGGTACGATCGATCGCCTTGGCGCACTGACAGAAGGTGTCCGACCAGCGGCCGGCACATCCATGGGAAGCACATCTCTCAAGTACTCTCGAGCGCTTCTCGATGTGCGACGATACAATCGGCTTGGTCCGCAGGCACAGCTCAATCTGCGCGTGGTTGCCGGCGGCTGGCTGAGTGGAGATCCGCTTCCCGTTCAGCGTCGCGTGTCAGTAAGTGGCATCGACGCGCTTCCGGGGTTCGACTTTCGTAGGCACGCCTACGGTGCAGAAGCGGGCACATGCGCCACGGGTCCGGAGGATCTGTACATCGCTCTCGGACGTCCTGCGCAGTGTGATCGCATCGTGCTCACGCAGGTGGAGTGGAAAGGTGATTTTCGAATCAGTCTGTTTGGCGACGATGATTTCGGCGATCGTCGCTGGGGCTTCAGCGGCTTTCACGGTGACGGCACGTGGGTGATCTTCGCCAACGCCGGCCGTGGTTGGCTAGTGCGTGTGGCGGGCAGTGCCGATTCGGGGCCTGCGAGCGATCTCATGTTCGCACGCAACAGCCTTCCATCGCCCGGGAGCTGGAACACGGATATCGGTGGGGGCTTCGACTTCGGTGACTTCGGTGTCTACGTGGCTCAGGCTGTCTCGCGGAACGGAATTTCGCCGAACGTTTACATGCGCCTGGCCCGTCGTTTCTGACATACGCTCGCCAAGTGTCCCTCATCCGGCCGGTCGCTCAAGCATTCCGACGTGCGGTGGTGCTGCTGCTCGCCACGGGCGCAAGCGTGACGGCACATGCCCAGGATCGCCCTACGATTGATGTGGGCATGAGTCCCACTGCGTTCCCACCCGTGATCGCGGTACGCGGCGTCCTGGCCGAGCGCCCGTTCGATGAATTGCTGCGCAGTGGGTTTCCGGCGCGGCTGCATGTAAGGGCCGAGTTGTGGTCCGAAGGCCGCTGGTTCGATGATGTGAGGGGGCGGGCAGAGTGGGATGTGATTGTCCGCTACGACGCCGTCGACCGTGCATACGAGGTGGCGCGTCGCTCCGGGAGCAACGTCTCTCCACTCGGCAGTTACACACGATTCGCCGATGCAAGAGCAGCCATGGAACTTCCGTACACACCTACGCTGCCGAAGCCGCCGCGTGGAAGGAAGACATATGTGCTGGTACAGGCGGAGCTGCAGACACTCCAGGTCAGCGATCTGGATGAACTGGAGCGCTGGCTGCGCGGTGAGGCGAAGCCGGCTGTTCAGGGCAAACGCAGTCCAGCCTCGGCGCTGACGCGCGGCCTTCGCACGCTGGCCAGCCGCATACTTGGAGGTGAGGTCAGGAGGCTCGAAGCACGAAGCCCATCGATGGTGTTCTGAGACCGGACAATGCGGCTCAGCTCACCACATTGATATGTGACATCAGCGATGCAGAACCGTTCCGCCCTCAAGCTTACGCAGTTCCTTCAACGTCTCCTCTCCATAGAACATTCGGATGTACTGCGTCTGTATTGGGGTGAGGCGACGCACCGCCCATGACAGATGTACGAAATGGGGTTCAGTCGGCAGATGCATCGGATGCATACCAATCTCACCGGGCAGTCGATTGGCCTTCCGGGTGTTGCACGAACTGCACGCTGTGACAACGTTTGACCAATCGTTTGTACCGCCGCGGGATATGGGTATGAGGTGGTCACGGGTAAGCGATTCGCGCAGCTTCAACTCGTTGACACGCCGACCGCAGTACTGACACTGGTAGTCGTCACGGGCAAAGAGGAATGTATTCGTAACCTGTCGCCGGAACCGACGCGGTACGTGTACGAATCGGGTGAGTCTGATGACCGCCGGACGGGGAAAGACGCACTTCTCCGACCGTACGGCCAAACCACTCTCGGCCTCGACGATTTCAGCCTTACCGTCGATGACGAGGCGCAGCGCCCGCCGGAGCGGAACCATTGTGAGTGGTTCGTACGATGCATTCAGTGCCAGACAACCGGCGATCACGGCATTTCCTCCGCTCCACTGCAGGAGACAATGCGGGCGTCCATCAAGACGGATCCACGCCGGCGTATCAACGCCATGACCGACCCTGGGAGCGAGGATTGTGGCAGGAAGTCAGCCCACCTTCACCGGAGAGCTGCGGGCCTGAAAATCGGCGCTCTCCGCGCTGCACAATATCCTACACCGATGGCAGAGCTGGGCGTTCCGCAGCAGCGATCGAAGAAAGTGCACACCCAAGCATATCACGCCCTACCGCGTAGCCGCCACTCCTTGAGACGCTCAGGCGCATTGGCAAGACGAGGCAGACTGCTGTCGAGCAGCCGTTGCCTCCCCCCGGTCACCCTGCCATCACGGAGCACAACGGTCCCGCCCACAGTTACAAGAGAGGCCACTGCACGACCAGCAAGTGCGTGGACCAGAGTCACTGCGGGGTCATAAACGGGGCCTGATTCCAGATCCACCAATGGGAAGGCCGTCAGATCAGCGGCCTTCCCGGTTTCCAGCGTGCCAACTGTGTCAGCAAGACTGAGTGCTGCAGCACCGCCGACAGTTGCGAGCCTAAGAGCCTCGTGCGCACCGAGTGAATCCGGGCGTCCCGAGCGAACTGCATGCATGAGAGTTGCCTGACGAGCCTCATCCAGCAGATGCATGCGATCGTTGCTTGCCACCGAATCAGTACCCAGCCCCACCACAATACCGTGAGCAAGCATCCGATCAAGGGGTGCAATGCCGTGTCCCAGCTTCGCATTCGATGTGGGACAATGAACGACGGTGGCACCAGCTGCGGCAACACGCGCAAGGTCGGTCTCATCGACATGGACAGCGTGGATGAGGAGGGGGCGGACATCGAGAACGCCACACATGTCCAGCAATCCGATGGGCGTCCGGGCCTGCGGTCCCACTGCCACTCCTCGTAACCGCAGCTTATCAGCGAAAGGCCCCGTCCCTGTCGTCACAAACATCACTTCCGAATGGCTCTCGGCAACATGAATGGCAATTGGCAACTGTTCGTTACGCGACAGTCGTGTTGCCGCAGCGAAGAGCCGAGCACTCACCGTGTATGGCGCGTGCGGCGAGATACCCACACGAACCAGTGTGGAGTCGTGGATTCGCAACTCGTCCACTCTCGCCTGTAGACGCTCCATCGCTTCGTCACACCGAGCGGGGTCAGGACCGAAAACCTCCAGGTATCCAATGCCACGCACACCCATTTCGCGCATGGCCAGAATAGGCGCTGCAGAATCAGTGGTGTCCGCCAGCGTCGTGATTCCATGCCGCAGAGCCTCGGCAATCCCGACGCGTGCCGCATCCACGAGATCATCGCACGTCAGCAGATCCCGACGTATCCTGGTGAGTGCCTGCAACCACTCCCGAAAATCAAGACCTTCGAGAAACCCGCGCAGTGTGGTCAGCTCTAGATGGGAATGAGCATTCACGAGTCCGGGCATCAGCACCGCAGCACCGAGCTCCTCCACCACAAGAGGACTCTCCACCAACCGACTGGAGAGTCCAACCGCACCACGCGCCTCCAATGCAAGGAGAACGTGTGCTGGCGCATGTTCGAGAGGTCCAACCCACGCGATCACACCATTGTCCACAAGTACGCCACCGTTCCGGATCGGCGGCAAGGCAATGGGAAGTACCCACTCAGCCGTGTACAACGTTGGACGATCAGCACCGGCTGGCGACTGCGGTACCGTCGTCATCCTACCTGAACGTCACAACAGAGACCGGAAATGTCACCGTGGGGAGGTGGAAGATGACGGAGCTGACGCCTGGGGCGGAGCCGGAGGTGGTGCGGCAGGTGGTGCGGGAGATGGAATACGGAACGGGTTGGTGGTGTCACGCATTGCATGTATCCGAGCCGATTCTGCAGCAATCGGCGTTGGACCCACACCCTCGGAACAGCTCCGAGTTGGCTCCCAGCCAGCCACAAAAAATTCGGTCACCACTTCACCCATGCAGCTGCTGTTGGCAAGGCGTCCCGTCAGGGCGTCGATCTCACGGGTAACCACACCGTCGGGGCGCGGCCAGTCGGGTGGCTGAGGCTTGCGCCTATAGACTTCGGTCATGAAAGCGGTCCACGCAGGTACTGCCAGCACGCCGCCCTGAGCGTTCGCTTTTATCTTCTGGGGCCGATCGAAACCCATCCAGACACCGGCCACAAGATCGGCAGTGTATCCCACAAACCATACGTCGGCACCATCGTTGGTTGTACCCGTCTTGCCGCCGGACGGCACATGAAATCCGCTGCTCCAGACCTGCGCAGCCGTACCACGTACCACCACATCCTTCATCATGCTCACCATCAGCCATGCTTCCTCGGGTGAGAGCACCGCATCCTGAACCGGACCAGGCTTCCAGAGCAGTTTGCCATCGGCGTTCTCCACCTTGATGATAGCGTGCGGCGTGGTACGTACACCGAGGTTGGCAAAGACGGAATATGCTCCGATGAGCTGAATCGGATACACATCTGCGGACCCGATGAAGATCGAAGGGTATGGCGGAATGGGAGTGGTGATACCGAAACGCTGGGCCATCGAGATCACTTCATCGACTCCAACAGCCATTCCGGTATTTATCGCAGCCAGGTTGCGGGACATGTACAGTGCCCGCCGCATGGGCATCGCGCCAGTGAACTTGAGATCGAAATTCTGTGGTGTCCACGGTTCACCGCTGAGCTGCTCCAGCGTGATGGGTGCATCGTCAACGATCTGCGACGGCCCGAAACCTTCGTGGATGGCAGCAGCATACACGATAGGCTTGAATGTCGAGCCGGGCTGACGCAACGCCTGCACCGCCCGGTTGAACTTGGAATCTCCGAAGTCACGCCCTCCGATCAGGGCGCGCACTGCACCGGTGGCAGGGTCGAGCGCCACGAAAGCGCCCTGGAGATACGGAGAGTTCGCAGCACCACGTTCGCCGCCCTCTGCACTGCGAGCCAGGTAGGCCTCATACGTGAGATGCTTGTACGCGCCGTGCCGCCCTGCTTCGATAGCCTGCAACTGATTCTCAAGAGCACGCTCGGCCGCAGTCTGCATATCAATATCAAGCGAGGTATAGACCTTGAGCCCTTCGTCGTAGAGACGCTTGCCGAAGTGATCCTCAAGATCCTGCCGCACCCATTCCACGAAATATGGCGCGATGTCCCCCGACTCGGCACGCTCAGCCAACTGCAGTGGAGATGCCTTGGCCAGCGAGGCATCAGCATCACTCACGGTCCGGGCCCGACGCATCAGTTCGAGTACCGTGTTGCGGCGCTGGATGGCACGGTCGGCGAAGCGACGGGGGTTATAGCGTTCCGGTCCTTTCAGAAGGCCGGCCAGCATCGCGGCTTCGTCAATGGTGACATCTCGCACCGACTTGCCGAAATACCGCTGTGATGCCGTCTCCACCCCATAGGCTCCGTTGCCAAGATAGACCTGGTTGAGATAGAGCTCGAGTATCTTGTCCTTCGAGTACCTGCGCTCGATGGCGCGTGCAACACGTGCCTCCTTGAGCTTGCGCATGATGGTCTTCTCGCGCGAGATACGATCGGAAAAGACGTTGCGCGCCAGCTGCATGGTGATGGTCGAGAAGCCCTGCGCATATCCGCCCGCCTTGAGATTGCGCAATGCAGCACCAACGATGCGGAAGTAGTCGATGCCGGAGTGGTTGTAGAAGCGACGGTCTTCAGTGACAATCACTGCATCGCGGACATGCCGTGGAATGTCCCGCAGGTTGATCAGAGTGCGTCTCTCGAGGCCAAGTTCGGTGATGAAGCGTCCATCGACAGCGTAAACCTTTGAAGTCTGCCGCGGAACATACTGCTCGAGCGATGCAATGGACGGGCAACGGCCATCACGGCAGATGACCATCCACGCGCCAGCAAGCCCGCCGGCGCCAATCGTGCCGAAAAAGAGCAGAGCAAGCAGCAGCCATCCCAGCCAGGGACGTCGTGTCAACGCGGAAGAGAGTGCCATGACGGTCCTGTACGCTACCGACCGGAACGCCTGCGCGCCACGATCGATGGCCGATCGTGCCACTGTGACTTCGCGCACACAAGGCATCCGTTATCTTGCGCCCATGTCCTCACGCACCTCTCTCCTTGAAGAACTCGCCTGGCGCGAACTGATTCACCAGCACACCGAGGGTCTGCCAGCAGCACTTGCCGCAGGCGTGGTGTCGGGCTACTGCGGATTTGACCCGACCGCATCGAGTCTTCATGTGGGCAATCTGGTACCGATTATGGGGCTGGTGCACCTGCAACAGACCGGGCACCGCCCATTTGCACTCGTGGGCGGTGCCACCGGAATGATTGGTGATCCGAGCGGACGATCGAGCGAAAGGGTTCTCCAGGACCTCGACACCATTCTTGCGAATGCAGAAGCCATACGCGGTCAACTGAGCCGTTTTCTGGATTTCGAAGGGCCACGCGGGGCAAAGCTCGTGAACAATCTCGACTGGATTGCGAATCTGTCCATCCTGGATTTTCTGAGGGACACCGGAAAGCACTTTTCCGTGAACTACATGCTTGCCAAGGATTCTGTAAAGGCACGCATAGAACATGGTATCTCCTACACCGAGTTCTCATACATGCTCCTCCAGTCACACGACTTCAGAGAACTGTATCGCACGCAGGGAGTTTCCCTGCAGGTGGGAGGTAGTGATCAATGGGGGAACATTACGGCAGGGCTCGAACTTATCCGTCGCACGGGTGGAGATGCCCATGGCCTGACATTTCCCCTTATCACCAATGCAGACGGCTCGAAATTCGGCAAGAGCACCGGTGGCGGCTCGGTCTGGCTTGATCCTGCCCGTACATCGCCCTACAAGTTCTATCAATTCTGGATTGGAACCGACGACCGCGATATCTCGCGCTATCTTCGCTATTACTCGCTGTTCACACTCGACGAGGTAAGGCAGCTGGACGCCGAAGTCCGGACCTCTCCGGGCAGGCGCGAAGCACAGCGCGCACTCGCTGGCGAAGTCACCACACGCGTGCACGGAGTCGGCTCCGCCCGTGTCGCGCGGGAGGTTTCGGCCCTGCTCTTCGAGAAAGCTGATCCATCGGTGCTTTCTCAGGAAGCATTGATGGCCCTGCGGGCCGAGATACCATTCGTCGAGCATGCACCTTCTGTCGATGCCGCCCCAGGCGGCGGCATCGACACGTGTGAATGCCTCGTCAGTCTTGGCCTTGCCGCATCACGAGGAGCCGCCAGACGCCTTCTTGAGCAGGGAGGAGTAAGCGTCAATGGAGCCAGGCTTTCAGCCGGAGACCGCATTCTTGGTGAAGACAGACTCCTGCCTGGCCGCCATCTACTGATTCGCAAGGGGCAACGCGAGTTCGGCCTCGTTCATGTGCAGTGAGCACCGACCATGCGAGAGACGGATCCCACATGAACCGAGAACCGATCAGCCAGGCGAGCTGTCAAGCAGTGCGATGACCCGATCCATTTCCTCCTGCGTGTTATAACAGTGTGGTGACAGGCGGATGGCCCCCTCACGCACCACATGATCGACCTGCGCCTCCCTCAGGGCATCAGTCATGGCCGTGATGTTTCTGGGTGCAAACGACAGCACCCCGGCACGCCGGTCAAGGTGAGCAGGTGTAATCATGCGTACGTCAGGCCGGCTTGCCGCCCAATCCACGACACGTGATCCGAGTGCGGCAAGATGGGCCGCGATGCGCTCGACGCCGAGGTCAAGCAGGAGCCCGGTCGATGCATTGGCTATGGCAAAGTCCTGATAAGCCAGTGTCACCACCTCAAAACGTCGTGCATCATCGAAGAAGTCGAAGTCGTAGTCGGTGAGACGGGTGTAGTCGGCGGATGCCTTCATGCACGCCCAGCCCACGTCATGCGGTTCCAGGATCGTGACGAGTTCGCGACGAACGTACACGAACCCCGTGCCCCAAGGACTCAACATCCACTTCTGTGCGCCACTGGCGAATATGTCCACCGGTAGTGAATGCAGATCTATCGGTCTGACCCCACAGCCTTGGATACCGTCCACGACGAAGAAGATCCCACGTGATCTGCACGCGTTGCCGATACGCGCAAGATCGGCCACGAAGCCACTGGAGAACTGGACCCAGGACACCACCACCGCAACAACGTCCTCCCTGTGTGTGATCGCCTCAACAAGAGCGTCCTCGTCGGGTCTGCCGTCACGTCGCGGAATCAGATCCAGGGTCACACCACGCGTGCCCAGTGCCTGGAAAGGGTAGACGCAACTGGGAAACTCGCCATCGAAGGTGAGGATAGCACCGGGTCGCAGCGGCAGTGCCCGTGCTGCCAGGTTCAGTCCATAGGTAGTGTTGGGCATGAGCGCTATTTCGTCCGTATCGGCGCCCACCAGCACTGCGAACTGTTTTCGCGCTGCGGCGGCGGTTTCGAGCAGCAGGTGAAATGGCAGTCTGTGCGGCCGTGCGCGCATTTCGGCCCATCTGTCATCAACGGTGACAGCGGCGCGCGGCAACGGCCCGACCGAGGCCGCGTTCAGATAGACGGCTCGGTCGTCCTCCATCCACGGGAATTCACGTGCACGCAGGGTTGCAACATCCAGCGTCGACATGTGGGGGATACCGGTAAGAGGATCAGGAAGATATCGGGGATTGTCACACCCTACGCTCTGCACGCGGACCGATCGCGTCGCGCAGAGCATCACCAAGCAGGTTGAAACCAAGAACCGCCACCCCTATGGCAACCCCGGGAGCCAGGGATGTCCACGGTGCTGTTCGGAGCTGCGACAGGTCACGCCCATCAGCAATCATCGCCCCCCAGCTTGGAGCCGGGGGCTGTACACCCAAGCCAAGAAAGGATAATGCCGCCTCGGCCATGATCGCACCAGCAACACCCAGTGTGCCGGCAACGACAACAGGAGCCGCCACGTTCGGCAGGATATGCCGTGCCAGAATGCGCATGTCACCAGCCCCCAGTGCACGCATGGCCTGCACGTACTCGAGTTCCCGCACCACAAGCACCTGACCTCGCACCAGACGTGCCATGGCGGCCCATCCAACCACGCCGATGACAACACACACCACTGTGAGAGAGGGTTCGAAAGCAGCGGTCATGGCTATGAGCAGCAGCAGACTCGGAAAGGCAAGTGTGACATCCGCAAGTCGCATGATGACTTCGTCGGTCCAGCGACCGCGATAACCTGCCATGAGACCAAGCACAACGCCGATTCCCAGTGCGATCCCCTGCGAGACTATCCCTACAAGCAACGATACCCGCGCTCCATGGATAAGCCGCGACCAGACATCGCGCCCCTGGGCATCAGTGCCCAGCAGGTGATCTGACGACGGTGCTTCCAGCGCATGGCGCAAGTCTATGGTGAGTGGATCGTGAATGCTCATCATGGGTGCCGCAACGGCCAGCATCACCAGCATGGCAATCATGCCTGTCCCGATCCAGGTGCGCCCGTCTCCTCTCAACCTCCCTGCTGCACTCATGGTCCTGCCATGAGCGAGCTGGGAGCTCCTGGTAGCAGACTGCGCGGATCAGGTTGTGCGGCCCCGGGCGCACGGCCCGAGGCGCTTGACATCAATGTCACGGCCTGTTGCAAAAAGCGCTCCCACGAGTAATACCGCTCAGCCCTGATCCGGGCTTCACCTCCCATCGTCCTCCTCAGGTGAGGATCATCGACGAGACGGGCTAGCTGCATCACACGCGAGACCGGTACCTGTGGGTGAGGGTAGAGTTCGAGTGAACCTGCGGTTCCGGCTGATAAAGTCCGACCGGGGAAGCCGGCCATACCAGGCTCGATCAGGTTTACGAATGGCGCGTCGTGAGCCAGAATGACCGGAATACCCTGGCGCATCGCTGCGACTGTACATAGGGCTCCGGAATCATCATTTCCGGCAATCCAGAGCGCGGTGGCACGGCGTTCGCGCTGATCCAGCAAGGAGCGAAGCGGCCGGATGGACAGCCCCGATGCGATGCCCAGCGCAGCAGCATGCGTGCGGGCAGGCTGCAATTCAGCGGCATCACCCAGCAGCGTTATACCCAGCTTATGGTACCGACGGCGGAGATGCGCCACCGCACGCAATGCCGTAGCGGTGGATTCATCATACGCTGATGCCTGTCCGGCTCGTCTGTCACGACTTATTGGCGGCAGTATCAGGATGTCCGGTACTTCGTGTGCCGCAGGCTCAGTCTCGGCATCGGCCGTATCCGGGACATCCGGCCAGCTCAGCGCCGGTGACGTGCCGCGTCCCCATTCGACCACAGGAGCGCGGCTGCGCCAGGAGCCGAAGGGCCAGATAAACCCCTTCCTGGAGTCGGCCCGCTCACCGAGCGAAAGACGACGCACAACACCGCCGTGTGCACCCATCGCAACCGAAGCCAGCGCAGCTTCCGCGGCCGACCCAACCAGAACCACATCGGGGCGGAGGGAAGCAATGATATCGCGAACGCCGGATGCGAGGCCGCCTCTTCGTCCCTGCCTGATGGTGCGCCTCAACGGACCGCGCCAAGCCGATCTGATCGCCTCGTCCACCTCGCTGCCTTCAACGCACGCGATACCTGTCTTCTCACCTCGTAATCCAAGCGCCACCGTCAGATGCAACAGCAACTGCACGTCCGGAGTTGGTCGCCATGAAGTAACAAGGAGGAGTACACGCACTGGCTATGAAGCACTCCCGATGGCCAGATCTTCCGTCGCATTATCGATCACATCGGAATTCCGACGATCAAACTGCAGGGAATGAAGGCGGGCATATGCTCCATCGCGCGCCAGCAGTTCCTCGTGTGTCCCCTCTTCAACAATCCGACCACCATCGAGCACGAGTATGCGGTTGGCGTGCTGGATGGTGGCCAGCCGATGGGCGATGACGAAGACGGTGCGTCCGACAAGAAGATTGTCTATGGCTTCCTGCACCAGCCGCTCACTCTCGAGATCAAGGGCAGAAGTGGCTTCATCGAGAATGAGGATTGGTGGATCGGACAGCAACGCACGTGCGATGGCCAGACGCTGCCGCTGCCCCCCCGAAAGACGCGTGCCCCGCTCTCCGAGGTTGGTATTCCATCCCTGAGGCAGGGCCTCGATGAAGCCGAGCGCGTTGGCAGCCAGTGCAGCAGCATCGAGCTGTGACTGGGTAGCATCAGGACGACCGAATGCTACGTTGGCCCGCACCGTATCATTGAACAGAACGGTATCCTGGCTGACGATACCTATGAGGGCGCGGAGTGCATCCAGACGGATCTCGCGAAGATCAACACCATCGAGTAGTATCCGGCCCGCCGTGGGGTCGATGAATCGCGGCAGAAGATCAACCAGGGTGCTCTTGCCTGCTCCGCTTGCACCCACGAGTGCGATCACCTCACCTTTGCGTGCTGAAAACAACACGTCGTGCAGAGCTATGGCGTGCGAATCGTATCGGAAAGCCACGTCCTCGAAGGTGATGCTTTCAAGGAAGCCCTGCGGAGTGCGCGTGCCATGATCCAATTCCGTCTCTGTATGCGAGTCGAGAACTTCAAATATGCGTTCTGCGCTGGCAAGTGATTGCTGAGCAGCTGCCGGCACCTGCGAAAGCTGCTTGAGCGGCTGCAGCAGACGCATCACCTGCACGAGAAACACCAACAGCTCGGCACCCGTCAGCGTGCCCTCCAGCTCCACGAGCCGGAATCCGTACCATAGGATGGCCACTGCAGTGAACGTTGCGAGTGTCTCCGTAACGGGGCTGGAGAGAAGCGCCAGCCGCCCCACGCGAACAAACCCTCTGGCATAGGCATGATTTCGCGTAGTGAAGCGTACCTCCTCACGCGCCTCTGCGCGATAGGATTTTACCAATCGAGCACCACTTACCACCTCCTGCACCAGGCTGGTGATCTCTCCCTGCTCATTGAACAGTGTGCGATAGCCGCGACGCAGCCTGCGCAGTACCGGCTGAATGGCACCTATGGTTAGCGGCGCAATTGCGAGGGCGGCCAACGACAGCCGCCACGAAATGGCGAACATCGCCAGGAGTGTGGCCAGGACCTGTGCAGCACTCCACATGGAACGCGTGACCAGCTCGGTGACAACCGTCTTCGCGTTTGCCGTATCATTGAGGACACGCGCAATGACCTGCCCCACCTTGTTGCGCGTAAACCACGGCAGAGGCAACCTCAACAGGTGGCTGTACAAGCGGTTGCGAAGGTCGCGAACAACGTACTCCTGCAGTTGCACGCCAACCTGACCACCCAGCCAGATCAGCGCGTTCTTGAGAATCACCGCACTGATCACGATCAACATCACATTGCGCAGCGAGCCCTGGCGATCCTGTTCGTTCAGCAGAAAACCGATCGTGATCTCCAGTATCGTGCCGATGGTACCTGTGGTGGGTAGGAGCTGATCAGTCTTGAAGATGGCGTTGAAGAACGGAATGAGAAGCGTGAAGGAAAAGACATCCGCCACCGCAGCAGCTGCATTAAGCAGCACGACGGCAACCAGTTTCCCCCTGTGAGGATTCACGAATTCCCACAACCGCCGCCACAGGTGCGATGCAGGCGCTCGGAGACCACCCGTCACGACTCGTGCCACGCTCATGATTACGCCGATACCATTGTGTTCATCGCGGGGTCAGCAATGACACCGGAAGAATGCATTCTTCGGGAGAAACCCCGCCGTGCAGAAACGAACCACGGTAGCGTGCCTGGTATTCGCGCAGCTTGGTGGGATAAACGAAGAACCCATCGCCGATTGCCAGCAGAGTATTGCTGCCCGGTCCACGGTGTGGCAGGCGCAGATCGTCGGGATTACTGAAGAGCAGGGCTTGTTCAGGATGTTCTGCCCGGATATCCTCGCCGAACTTGTAGCGCAGATTGGCGGTGGCGTCACGCTTGGCAAACACCGTCACTGGCGTATTGCAGTGTAACGCACCATGGTCACTCGTCACCACGACGGTGAGCCTGCGGCGCGAAGCCTCCGAGAGGAGCGAGAAAAGCGCAGAGCGCTCGAACCACTGGCGCGTGAGCGCACGCAGCGCAATCTCGTCCCGTGCCACTTCGAGCAGAATCGTCGATTCCGACCTGCCATGCGTCAGCATGTCGACGAAGTTAAAGACGAACGCATGTACCCCGTCACCGGCGATGGTGGCTGGAAGGCGGCGTTCGAGGTCGTCCGAATCGGCCGCCGTGGTGATCTTCTGGTAACGCACAGACGCTGGTATCCGCAGCTCCCCCAGCTGTTCCGTGAGCAGCTCCTTCTCCCGCGCATTGAGGGCCTCGTCATCACGGTCGCCCCACCAGTCAGGGAATCTGGCCGCGATTTCGCCCGGAAAGAGCCCGCTGAACAATGCATTGCGTGCGTAGGGCG
>CAYSKN010000031.1:0-17478 GCA_964431565.1 uncultured Gemmatimonas sp. | reverse complement strand
ATTGTAAGATGGTGGGTTGATTCCCTGTGGAAGCTGACGAAGGGTCTTGGAAATCGCGGACTGCACGTCCGCCGCTGCCTTGTCGATGTCACGATCTAGGTTGAACTGGATCGTGATGAACGTGCTTCCCTGCGAACTCGATGAGGTAATGTTGTCAATGCCGGAGATCGTGGAGAATTGCTGCTCGAGCGGCGTGGCCACCGATGCGGCCATGACCTCCGGGCTCGCACCCGGCAGACCTGCCGAGACGGTGATCGTCGGGTAGTCGATCGTGGGAAGATCACTGACCGGCAGCTGCTTGTATGCCAACACACCGAAGATCAGTATGGCCGTCATTACCAGTGTCGTCATGACGGGCCGCCGGATCCAGATCTCGCTTAGGTTCACCCCGGCAGAGTGACCGGTCTCGTTGTGCAGCTGACCTTCCTCATCACGCCATTTATCACTCACCGCCCCGAACCTCCATCACGTCTGGTGGAACCCGGACGAGCCGCTGTTGTGCTGTCACTGCCGCTGCTTTCGCGCAGGGTCGGCCTATCGCCTCCGATATCTGCATTGGGCTGGTCAGTGCCATCCCCGCGCAGCTGTACCCTCGCACCATCGCTCAGCCTGGTCTGCCCCTCAGTCACGACCTGTTCACCACCGGCCAGACCGCTGTCAATACGCACTACTGCCCCGGCGAGCCGCCCAACCTTCACGGCGGTACGCCGTGCGGTGCCATTCTCCAGTACATACACAAATGACGAGGTACCGGTATTCACCACCGCCTCGGATGGTATCGTCACGACATCCGGTTCGACATCAAGCTCAAGAGCGACCTCGACGAACTGACCCGGCCACAATGCGCGGTCATTGTTGGCTACGCGCGCCTTGAGCAGTACCGAACCGGTAGCGCGATCGACTTGGTTGTCAACGAACGTGAGGATTCCCTTAATGACCTTTCCACTGTCTTCCGCACTTGGCCTGATCTCGACCGCGAGTGGCTTGTCGACACCAGCCCGACGCCGCATCTCCTTGAAGTCTTTTTCAGGTACCGGGAAGCGCACCAGCACGGGCCGCAGTTCATTGATGGTAACGAGCTGATCGGATGACGCACGTACCAGTGCCCCCGCCTTGTAAAGCAACTGGCCGGTACGACCAGCGATCGGTGCCTTCACAACCGTGTTTTCCAGATCAAGCTGTGCTCGCTCCAGCGAAGCCCGGCCGGCCACGACCGTAGCAGCGAGAGCAGAAACCTCCGCAAAGGTCTGATCAAGCTGCTGCCTTGTCACATAGCCATCCTTGGCCAGGGCCGCAAAGCGGGCGGAGTCGGCACGGGCGCGGGTGAGCGTCGCCTCATCCCGTGCCAGCGTTGCTTGGACTCGCTCCACTTCGGCCTTGAAAGGTCGGGGATCAATCTCGAACAGCACCTGGCCCTGTCGCACCTCATCACCTTCTGATATGGCGATGCGCGTCAACTGTCCTGAAACGAGTGACTGGACAGCAACGGTGCGATTGGGCTCTACCTGCCCGTTCGCCGTGACGATGTACGGCAGCGGGCCCTTTGCGGCTTCCTCAGCCGATACGGTCGGAACTGGCCGTTGTGGACGTGCCTGCTCCTTGCAGGCGCCGAGAAGAAGCAATGACAGAAGCGACGCGCATATTACGCGCGCGGACTCTACTAAGAAGCGACGCATGGACGTCGACGAGACAATGGCTGACATTCGCGGCACGAACCACTTGGCTGAAGGCAGTATGCCCGGGCGTTCCCGCCCGGGGATCACATCGAGACTCCGACAGGATAACGCCGGGATGCCGCCCGACGTTGCGTGACTGCAGGCAGAAACGGAGAAACCGCAGGAGATGATCCACCGGAACAACACGTTGATCCTCCATATCCCGACACGGAATGAGAGGAAGATCCGTTGTCCCCGGCAGCAGTTCCCGATCTCCGAGTCAGCAACTGCCATCAAGAAAGCAAGGGTCAGAGCACGATATTCAGAATCCGACCCGGCACGAAGATCATCCGCCGGGGAACGCCCACGAGGAACCGGGATATTGTCGCGTCGGCAGCGGCGAGCCCGAAAGCCGCCTCCTGGGTGATACCAGTGGGCACACGGAGCCTCCCGCGGGTCTTTCCATTCACCTGCACCGCGAGCTCCACCTCGTCATCCTCAAGGTTCGCAGCCTCAATTTCAGGCCATCCGGCGTCGAACACGCTTGTGGCGTGGCCCAGCCTCTCCCAGCACTCCTCGGCGAGGTGGGGTGCGTAAGGTGCCACTATCCGGACGAGCGGCTCAACCTCAGACCAATGTGGTACCCGCTCGCCACGTCGAAGCACATTCATATACTCCATCATTGCAGCGATGGCGGTGTTGTAACCGAGGTTTGCAGTATCCTCACCGACCTTCCTGATGGTCCGATGCAGTCTGCGAATCACATCGCCATCAGGATCACCGACACGGGTCGCATCACGAGCCGAAGCCCACAGACGGTCAAGGAACCGACGTACCCCACTTATCCCCTGATCCCGGAAGTCACCACCCTCCTCGTAGGGCCCCAGGAACATGAGATACATGCGAAATGCGTCAGCACCCCATTCGTCCATGTACTGATCGGGGTTGATCACATTCCCCTTCGATTTTGACATCTTGGCACCTTCGCGGATAATCATGCCGTGTGCACGAAAACACGTGAAGGGTTCCTCAAAGTCCGTGAATCCCGCGTCCTTCATCACCATCGTGATGAAGCGCGCGTAAAGAAGGTGCAGCACGGCGTGCTCATTTCCACCGATATACGAGTTCACCGGCAGCCATGTCTTCGTACGCTCCGCATCGAATGGCACGTCGTCACGCGTCGCACTCGGATATCTCAGGAAATACCAGGCACTGTCGAGAAATGTGTCCGAAACATCAGTCTCGCGCCTTGCAGTCCGTCCACAGGAGGGACACGATACCCGATACCATTCCTCATGGCGCGCCAGAGGTGAAATGCCCGAGTCATCGGGCCTGAAATCAGCAATGAACGGCAACTCAACGGGCAACTGGGATTCTGGCACTGGAACCGCACCGCAGTCATCGCAGTAGACAATTGGAATCGGAGGCCCCCAGTAGCGCTGCCGCGAGATGCACCAGTCGTGCAGGCGATAGTTGGTCACCGCGGTAGCAGAGCCCCCGTCGGCAAGCCAAGCCGTTACCTCCCGTTTGCCTTCATGAACGGCAAGTCCGCTGAACTGCGCTGAGTTCACAAGATGGCCTTGCTCATCGTCGGTAAAGGCCACCTCGCCCGGCGGCGCATCAATCGTCTCTCCCGGTGCCGCAACAACCCGGACGATCGGAAGACCGAACACCTTCGCAAATTCGAAGTCGCGCTCGTCATGACCAGGCACGGCCATGATGGCGCCAGTCCCGTACTCCATGAGAACGTAGTCGGCAATCCACACAGGGATGTCCCGACCGGTGGCCGGATTCACGGCATGAGCGCCGGTAAACACACCAGTCTTCTCCTTGCTGCTCCTGCGTGTGACGATATCCTGTTTCATCGAGCGCTGTCGGTAGGCAGTCACTTCATCACGCCGAGCATCCGTCGTGATCGAGTCCACCAACGGATGTTCGGGAGCCAGAGCAAGATACGTCACTCCAAAGATGGTGTCCGCACGAGTGGTAAAAACACAGATCCGCTCCTCACTATTGCGAATTCTGAAAGTGAGCTCTGCGCCCTCCGACTTTCCGATCCAGTTGCGCTGAGCATGCTTGGTCGAAGGTGACCAGTCGAGTCGGTCAAGATTTTCCAGCAGACGCGGTGCATACCCGGAGATGCGGAAGAACCACTGCTCTAGAAAGCGCTGTTCTACTGGTGTCCCACACCGTTCACAGTGACAACCCTCAACCTGCTCGTTTGCGAGCACGGTCTTGTCGGTGGGACACCAGTTCACCGCTGCGGCCTTCTTGTATGCCAGACCCATTTTGTGGAGTTGCAAGAATACCCACTGGGTCCACCTGTAGTATTCGGGTCGAGACGTGTCTACCTTCTGGTTCCAGTCAATCATGAACCCCGCGCGCTCAAGTTGCCGCGTGAAGTTGGCCACGTTCCTCGGCGTCAGCTCCATCGGGTGCGCACCCACCTTTAGCGCATAGGTCTCCGAATGAATGCCGAACGCATCGAAGCCGAGCGGCTGAAACACTTCGTGGCCAATGAGCCGATGAAAGCGCGCTGATATATCGCTGCCCGTGAAGGCAAAGAGATTCCCCACGTGCAGCCCCTCAGCACTGGGGTAAGGGAACATCATGAGTGCGTAGAAGGGCTGCTCTGGCGCGTCCAGCCGCGTGGTGTTGGTTGCGCGCTCGATCCAGCGCGCCTGCCATCTGGCCTCGACGGCACGCGGGTCATATGAAGTTGGCGAGTCATTCTGAACCATCCTTCCAAGATAACCGCACCCAGGGAAATACGGCCAACTCGACAGCTGGACGGTCACAACCTGAACCCTCATCTACCGGTGACTGCGGCCACGGCGACGGTCGGCCTTGCTGCCCCCGTGTGGAACCGGGTGTCGCCAGATCGCGTGCGTACCGCGGGCTGGCAGTCAGGCGGTGAATGAGGGCGGCGGCAGGCAGTTCTGTCAGATGCTTGCCAGAGCCACAACGGGAAACCCGTGTTGCTACTCCGGAAAGGTAGGACCGGCGTGGTATTTTGCAGGCATGCCAAGGACTCCTCTAGCCGTCCTCACCGGGGCGCGTGCGTCCAGGTGAGTTGGAGACCGATGCATCCCACCGACTATGCAGTCCCCTATTCCCACTTCCATCATGACCACTCCAGCCGCGATAGCTGATCAATTGCGGGAGACGTCCTTCCTCGAAGGTCTCCCCGACGTTCATCTCTGGACCCTCTCGCGTCATGTCACTCCCATCGAGCTGGCCGCTGAAGAGACAATCTTCAACGAAGGCGATCGTCGACAGCGCTTCGCGATTCTGATCAGCGGTGCTGTCGCAATCGAGAAGTCGGCCGATGGGCGTTCAACGCGCCTGGTGACACTGGGTGCTGGTGAAGCTGTCGGGGAAGGGCTGCTGCTCGATGACACTGATCACGGAACCACCGCCAGAGTCATCATGCCCGGCAAGGCAATGGTGCTTTCGCGCAGTCAGCTGGACGACATTACCCGGGAAGCTCCCCAGCTTTATGCTGCTCTGGTCGCGCGTGCAGCACGGACGATTTCCGCACGCCTGCGTCGCGCTGACGCAACGCTTGTCGGACGCGGCCGCACAGTTGGCTTCGGCGGGCACCGCACACGCAAGGAACATGATCTGCTGGGTGAGCGGGAGGTACCATACGAAGCGTTGTATGGCGTCCAGACGCTCCGGGCGCTCGAGAACTTTCCCATCACCGGTATTCCGCTGCGGGAATTCCCGGTCCTCATTGAAGCACTGGCAGCTGTCAAGGAAGCGGCGACATTGAGCAACCTCGAGCTCGGGCTTATCGACAAGAGGATCGCCGATGTAATTGTGCGTGCGGCACGCGAAATCCGCAGCGGCCGTCATCACGAACATTTCCTGGTTGACATGATCCAGGGAGGTGCCGGCACATCGACCAACATGAACGCCAATGAAGTCATCGCCAACCGTGCGCTCGAATTGCTCAACGAACCGCGCGGATCCTATCACATCGTTGGGCCAAACGATCATGTGAACCTGAGCCAGTCCACCAACGATGTTTATCCTACTTCCGTTCGTATCGCCCTTCACAGGAGTCTGGCAGGCTTCCGTGGAGAACTCACGCGTCTTGCCAGCGCCTTCGAGGATAAGGGTGCGGAGTTCTCGCAACTCCTCAAGATGGGACGCACCCAGATGCAGGATGCAGTGCCCATGACACTGGGACAGGAGTTCACCGCCTTCTCACATACGCTTCGCGAGGATGTCGAGCGTCTGGCTGAGGCACAGTCGCTGATCCGTGAGATCAATCTCGGAGCCACAGCGATCGGTACCGGAATTAACGCCCCCCCGGGCTATGCAGACATAGCCGCCAGACATCTGGCGGAGGTCTCTGAAGTGCCCGTACTTACCTCACCTGATCTGGTTGAAGCAACCAGCGACACGGGTGCCTTCGTGCAGCTTTCGGGAGTGCTCAAGCGTACTGCAACCAAGCTCTCGAAGATTTGCAACGACCTTCGCCTTCTCTCCTCGGGGCCGCGCGCAGGGTTCGGAGAAATCAACCTGCCGGCAACCCAGCCGGGCTCATCGATCATGCCTGGCAAGGTCAATCCGGTCATCCCGGAAGTTGTGAACCAGGTGTGCTTCGAGGTAATAGGTGGTGATGTAACTGTCACCATAGCGGCTGAAGCCGGACAGCTCCAGCTCAACGCCTTCGAGCCGGTCATCGTGTACAGGCTCCTCCGGAACATCGACATGATGCGAAATGCCTGTGCAGTACTGCGTGAACGGTGCGTGACTGGCATCACAGCGAATGCCGATCGCATGCGCCACTTCGTGGAACACTCCATCGGAATCGTCACGGCACTTGTTCCGGTGATCGGATATGAAGCGGCCACAGACGTTGCCCGGACCGCACTGTCCAGCGGCCGGGGGGTATTTGAGATCGTGCTCGAGCGCGAGCTTCTGACACGCACGCAACTCGACGAGATTCTGAATCCGGCGGCAATGACCGCACCGCGCGCCGTCGCACAGGAGCAACCTGCGAGACCATGAGCTGACGCTGCGCCCCTCCTAGACCCGGAAACACCCGTATGTCGTTTCTACGATTCCGCACCTTGGGCATTACCACTGGCCTTCTGGTGAGCATTGCGTGCGGAGACACGTCGACTCCTCCGGAAGGACCCCCGCCTCCCGCCGTTCGTGGGGTGAGCGTGAGCCCAACGGTAGCCACCATACGTGTGGGCCAGACATGGACATTCACCGCAACCGTTGATGTGATCGGCGGCGCGAGCACCGCTGTAACATGGAGATCCGCAGACGAGACAGTGGCAGCCGTATCGGCCGACGGATTGGTAACGGGTATCTCGCCCGGCACGACGGTGCTATGGGCACTGTCGGTGGGCGATCCGAGGGTGAGTGCTTCGGCTACCGTTACGGTATTGCCCGGCTGGAAGATTACGATTGCTCCGACCTCGGTGATGATTGGAACCCTTCAGAGAGTACAACTGACTGCCGGGTTGCAGACGGAGCCCGGAGTCGCCACGACCATCAGCTGGCGCAGCAAGGCTCCCAACATTGCCACGGTCAACGACAGCGGGGTGGTTACCGGCGTATCCCTTGGCTCCACAGCCGTCGAGGCAATTTCTGCTGCCGATACCACCGTGCGTGAATCCGTAGCGGTAAACATCGTGCCTGTAGTGCGATCCGTGACCATCACGCCGGAAGTAACGTCGGTGTTCATAGGCATGACGCAGCAGATCGAGGCAGCGGTCATGGCCGACAGCGGAGCTTCAAGGGCCGTGAAATGGCAGTCAGCAAACCCGGCGATTGCCACCGTCAGCTCCACCGGCCTGGTATCCGGTGTCGCGCGCGGAAGCACAATCATCACAGCCACATCCACCGCAGATACAGCCATCAGTGCTGCCGTGATCGTGACTGTTCCAGTGCGGCCCATCACTGTCTCAATCATTGATCGGAGGGTGAGCGTCAATCCCCGTACCAGCCTCGCACTCACCGTCAGCGTGACGGCAGATCCCGGCAGCACTTCTCTCTCGTGGAGTTCAGGCACGCCAGGAGTGGCAACCGTGAATGAGAACGGCACCGTCACCGGTGTTGCCGTTGGTACCACACTGCTGACTGCCAGATCCAGCGCCGATACCGCAAAGTTCGATACGGTTACGGTTAGCGTCATCCCCCGCCTGGCCAGCACTTGGACAGCGGGACGACTGGCTGGTGCGCTTTATGATGATGTCGTCGCCATTGCTCCGTTTGATGACTCACATGCCTTCGTCATAAATCAGGACGGCGACATTCTGGCCTGGAACGGTACGGATTGGGCCATCAGTACCAAGGGCGCAACATACAACACCGTCTTCTTCGCTGTTCACGGCTCATCAGGCGACAATGTGTTCGCGGTGGGAAGTGGCGGCATCATCGTGCGCTGGAACGGCGTTAAGTGGGCCCCGTTGACGTCCGGAACAACCCAGATGCTGTATGGCGTGTGGGTCGAGAGCCCCCGGGAAGCATGGGCAGTCGGTTCCGAAGGGAATGCGCTCCACTGGGACGGGTCCGTGTGGAGCACCGAGCGCACCGGTAACACAACTGTGCTCAATGATGTATGGGCTGCCGATGGCGTTGTTTACGCCGTTGGTGCCTACGGGGAAATCGTACGTCGAGTCTACTCCACATGGGAGAAAGTGTTGATCCCCACGTCAGAGACGCTCTATGGAGTACACGGCATGGACATCAGTGATGTGACAGTGGTTGGTGACTTCGGAACCATGATGCATTGGGACGGCGCAACCTGGACCAATATCAACAGTGCAGATCTCACAGGTGGGTTCTATTCCATTACGGGATCGACAGCATACAACGGACGCCGCTATGCCGTTGGTGATGACGGGCTGGTACAGATTGACGGAAACAGGATGACAATGGTGCCCACTCCATACGCACCACGCCTTTACGGTGTGGGCCTCGACCTTTCCGGTGCAGTATGGACAACAGGCCAGCGGGGTTCTGTCATGCGCGGTGGTGCGTCATGGACAACACTCAACCTCGCACCCGACCTTATCGATGTGTGGGCGACATCCACCAGCAATGCATGGGCGGTTGGTGAGTTCGGATCCGTTTATCGGTGGGATGGCACGTCGTGGACCAGACAACAGACGCCAACGACAAGCACCCTGCAGGCTGTATGGGGCCTCAACCCAAGTGAGGCATACGCAGCCGGAGAACAAGGTACGGTGCTCCGCTGGGACGGAAGCAGGTGGAGCACGATGAGCTTCCCGAGTTCGAACACGATTTATGCACTCTGGGGGGCAAACGGGTCCCATGTTTACGCCACCACGGATGCTGGTGAAGTATTCCGCTACAACGGCTCGACGTGGTCGCTGATGACCAGGGCGCACGATGCGCTGTGGGCCATTTTCGGCTTTGGCATTGACGATCTTCTCGCCTCGGGCGAGCGCGGTACGGTGGTGCGGCTCGATGGGTCGACGTGGAGCACACTACCCGCCCCCGGCGACGGTACGCTCGCTGGGCTCTGGGCGCGTAGCCCACAGCATCTGTTCCTCGTTGGCGCCACTTCGGAGGGCACAGAGGCGGTTGGCTACCGCTGGAGCGGAGCAGCGTGGACCACACTCGGTCTGAGTACCAGTGGCATCCTGACGTCCATATGGGGTCCCAATGCGGTCGACCTCTACACCACCGGTGATGCGGGGACGATCTTTCACTACAACGGCAGTACATGGGAATCCATGCAGACAGGTACCGATGATCTCCTATGGAGCGTGTCAGGAGCACCGGACGGCACGGGCGGTGCCTTTGCCGTTGGATACAACAGCACGGTAGTAACTGGCGCAGGCCCGGGTAACGCTATGCGTTCCTCTCTCAGACTGCGGTCGGCCGCTGAGCGCCAACGGTCCTCACTCGAGCCTGCTGTCGGCGCACGGTTGCGCCGCGGACCACTCCCAGACAGCCAGGAGCGGACCTTGAGACGACGCCGGACATCACGGGTCAGATGACTCCGGATGGACGCAATCGAATGATTGCACCTGTTTTCGCCTCCGGCCGTGACGGTGATGCCGCATGTGTAACACCACCATCGAACCAGAGCTGCCCATCGTGCCACCTGCGTGACTCAGTCGTCCTGATGGTGACATCTTTCATCCGCTCTCGGGATCCTCCGTCACATCATGAACAGCGCCTCTTTCATGTATGCCACGACCGTCCGTCGCTTAAGCGCAGTCGCAATGGTTGCTCTGTCGACCAGCACGGCCTGCAGCGGAAACGCAGATTCGACTACCGGCCCTGATTCCCACGGCAGCAATACCAATCAGAATGCAACACCGACCAGTCTCGGACTGTCCACATCTCTGGTCAGGCTCGGAGCAATCGGTGCTTCTGAACAGGTGATAGCCATAGTACAAGATGCCGCAGGTGGCCGGATCAGCGGTGTGATACTGAACTGGTCGAGTACGGACATCACGGTCGCTGACGTTTCAGGGACCGGTACGACTGCAGTTATAACTGCTCGTGCGCCAGGGCATGCCACCGTACGCGCTCAGGTTGGGAAACTCATGCGCGAAATGGACGTGTACGTACTCGCTGTGCGGGCAATCGTGATCACACCCGGCAGAGCAACGATCCGGGCGGGTGATCAGATCGCATTGAGTGCAGCGCTTGACGCCGATGATGGAGTGCTCGGAGAAATTCGTTGGGCCAGTGACAACCCTGCCGTCGCCACGGTGGCGGCCGACGGAACGGTGACAGGTGTGACCACCGGAAATGCGGTCATTCGTGCAACGGCCACTGCTGATACACGGATCAATTCCACAATCCTGGTGACCGTCACCCCATCACGCAGCCTCAGGGTTGACGGAGCACCCAGCGTGATGTGGGCTGGCGATGCTGTAACGCTGACGGCACAGCTCGACGTCGACAGCACACAGTCGCGCGGCGTACGGTGGAGCAGCAGCGAGATCACAGTGGCAGCCGTCTCCGACAACGGCATCGTCACGGCAATACGGCCAGGCTCGACCACTGTTCGTGCTGTGGCTGTGGCCGACCAGCTGTTGCAGGATTCCGTCCGGATCGAGATTCGCGCTGCACGTACCGTCACAATCTCACCATCTGCCGTATCGCTTGCCGGAGGGGAGACCCGAATACTGTCTGCCCAGGTAGCGATCGAAGACGGCCTCAGCAGAGCCGTCACATGGCGTTCACATGACACCGCCATAGCCACGGTTTCGGTGAACGGGATCATAACGGGCATCTCCCGCGGCAGTACCACCATCACTGCCACCTCGGTCGCAGACACATCCCGTCGTGGAATCGCAACGGTCACGGTAGTGCCGATCGTGCGCGATATCGATGTGTCACCAGGCGCTGTGTCGATGAATGGAGGAGAGACCAGACAGTTGACAGCCACGTTGTCGGCTGATGCTGGCGCATCGCGCACGATTGTCTGGCGCTCAGCGAACCCGTCAATAGCCTCGGTCAGCGAGACCGGACTGGTGACAGCCGGTGCACCGGGCGCCACCACCATTACGGCAATGGCGCTTACGGATAGCACCAAGCGGGCAACTTCACTGATCACAGTCCGGTCGGCACCGGTCGTAACTGTCTCTCCAACAGCGCTGTCCCTCGGACTCGGACAGCGGCGAACTATCGTCGCAATGGTTACTGCCGGAATCGGCGTCACCACCGCCGTTACATGGCGTAGCGGCAATAGTGCCATCGCTACAGTGGACAGCGATGGATCAGTAACTGCCGTCGGCTTCGGAACGGCAGTGGTCACCGCGACTTCTGTAGCCGACACCACACGCTGGGCAGCAGCCACACTCACGGTAGTACCACGGGTTCAGTCGGTAAGTGTGTCTCCTTCTACGGCCACAATCCAGACAGGTCAGACGGTTCAACTCATCCCTTCGGTGGTGGCTCAGGGTGCACTGTCAACAGCAGTCACTTACCGGAGCAGCGATCCTGCAGTGGCCGTCGTCAGCCCCACCGGTCTCGTAACCGCAACTGGCAGCGGCATCTCAATCATCACCGTGATGTCAGCCGCAGATACAACAGTAACCGCCAGTTCTGCCATAACCGTGACGATCGCACCACCACAGCCACTGCAGCTGGTCAGAAGCTGGAGCGCGGGCCGTCTTGGTGGCGCACTACATGAGGATGTGATCTCGGTAGCGGCCATCGACGGTTCAACAATCTTCGCCGTCAATTCGCGAGGCAACGTATACAGCTTCGACGGTTCCTCGTGGACTATGTCCCTGGCCGGAGCGAGCTATGGCACACGCTTTAGCGCAGTCAGCGCAAGCAGTGCAACAAATGTGATTGCAGTAGGCAGCAACGGGGTCATTGCCCGCTTCAACGGTTCATCGTGGACAACGATGGCAAGCGGAACTGGTCAGGATCTGGCAGCAGTATTCATGGAGAGCAGCACGACAGGATTTGCCGTGGGGGTCAACGGAACGGCACTCCGGTTCAACGGCACATCATGGAACGCCCTGAGCACCCCGGTAATTGACGATCTGCTCTCTGTATGGTCGTCGGTCGGGGTCGCCTATGCAGTCGGAACGGCCGGAGTGGTGCTGCGCTTCGACGGACTCGCGTGGACCCGCCAGACCTCACGGGTCTCGGAAACACTGTATGGAGTCACAGGCTCTTCGTCGGATAACGTGCTTGCAGTGGGCGCCTTTGGTACCATCATCCGCTTCGATGGACAGCAGTGGTCTGCCGTACCGAATGCCGGCCTGACAGGAGATCTCCTCGGGGTGACAGTGAGCAGGAAAAGTGCCGGCGTCTTCTTCGCGGCATCCGACGATGGGCTGCTCGTACTGAACGGATCCGCGCTGTCGGTGTGGTCGACGCCCTACGCTCCACGTTTCTTCTCCGTGGCACAAGATGCCACCGGGAGAGTCGTCGCGGGCGGACAGCGTGGCATTACCATGCGCAGCGATGCATCTGGCACGTGGGAGACGCTCAGCGCCGCACCCGATCTGATTGATGCATGGACGACTGGAGTCACGAATACGTGGGTTGTTGGCGAGCTGGGTTTCATCCACCGATGGAATGGAACAGACTGGTCACGACAGATCACCCCTACAACCAGCACACTCAATACTGTATGGGGAAGCGGCCTCTCCGCCGGGTTTGCCGGAGGTGATGATGGCACAATGTTGAAATGGAACGGCAGCACATGGACACAAATGGCATTCCCATCAAACGCATCTGTCTATGGACTCTGGGGTACGGGCCCGGACAACGTATACGCTGTGACGTCGGCTGGCGAAGTGATGCGTTATGACGGAAGCATGTGGAGCGTGGTGACTTCCGCCTCCGGTCCCCTGTGGTCCGTATTCGGATCTTCTGCCTCCGATGTCTACATATCAGGCGAGAATGGTATCGTGCTGCGATTCAACGGCACCAACTGGTCGTCGCTTGATATGCCCCTAGCCGGCACCATCGCAGGAATCTGGACAGGCGGCGCCGGCAGAATTGTCGCCGTCACCTCCGGCCCGCCGGGAAACGGAGGTGTTGCATACCGAATGAATGGCACAACATGGAATGCCATGAACACGGGCACATCGCGTGTGCTGACAAGCGTCTGGGGACCTGATATCGGCGACCTGTACGCCACCGGCGATGCCGGCACGATGCTGCGATTCAACGGCAGTTCATGGAACGCCATGAACAGCAGCACATCAGATCTCTTGTGGGCGGTAACCGGAACGCCGGGCGGCGGATCGGCTACGGCATTTGCAGTCGGCTATAACAGCACACTATTGACAGGAACGGGCGACGCATCAATCATGGCGGCCGTACGGTCATCGACCCTGCGCGCTACGTCATCCTTGAACCCATCACGTGGTGCCCGTACGGCACGGGTACCTCTACCTAGCGGCAAGGCGAGGCGGTATCGCAAAGGTAGTTAGTCACTCACGACTGAAAGCGGCCAGCGTGGACCCCATTGCATCGATCGTTTCACGCGCATGCGAACGATCCCTCCCGTTGTACAGAAATGCAAAAGCCAGGATCTCGCCGTTCTCGGCAGTGACATAACCGGAAAGGCCGATCACCTCATTTGTGGTTCCCGTTTTTGCGTGCAGATTCCCCTGCGCAGGCGTGGCACGCATGCGGGTACGCAGAAGTTCCGACTCTCCTGCAACCGGAAGCGACGCATGGAATGCACTGCCCCACGGAGCACGATGCGCGTGAGCGAGCAGTTGCACCAGTGAGCGGGGGGTAACTCTGTCAAGAACCGAAAGACCACTTCCATCGGTGGCAGTCACGGCATCGGGTGCGGCACCAACGCGTTCCACCAGAAAGTCACGGAGTGTTCTCTCCGCTGTTTCCGCGGATCCTACTACCTCCCCGTCCTCACCACGTGCCGCACCACGATACAACATTTCTGCGTACAGGTTGATGCTCTCCCGGTTCATCACCGACACCAGGCGTGCCAACGGCGGTGATGGCAGACTGGTGACAAGAACAGCCGCCGGCGGGGTGCGCTGCACCTTGATCTGGCCCTCCACTTTCACACCCCTGACACCGAGTGCGGACCGAAATGCACCTGCTGTGAAAGCCACAGGATCACCCACCACCAGCTGATAGCGCACTGTGCCGGCACCCGCTCCGATCGTCCCGGACACCACCACACGGCCATCTCCGACACGACGCGCCGTGATACGCGATCCCCTCCCTGCCACGGTACGCACCGTATTGGTGATGGCCAACGCATACGTGGCAGGCTCAAGAAAGACCCTGGCACCGCTTCCGGTTGCACCGGGAGTGATCCCGACGACTACAATGTTCTCATTGAGCGAGAGCGCCGAAAATGGTGCCGCGTAAGCAGCCCCGGCATAACGCTCGAGCCAACCATCCGGAATGCGGCGCGATTCGAACGCGGATGCATCCGCAATGAGATCACCCATCACCCGCTTGATCCCGGTCGAAGCCGTCTGTTCTGCCAGAAGATCAACTGCGGCGCTCGGCCCACCAGGCAGAAAACGCGGCGACAACGACGGATCACCATTCCCTCGCAGTACGAGGTCACCGGCAAGAGCACCGCTGCCATCGACATCTCCAACACGAAGTACGTCTGTACTGAACGTGTATTCAGGGCCCAGTTTCTCAAAAGCAATAGCAGACGTGAAGAGTTTCATCGTACTGGCCGGCAGCATTGAGACGTCGGCAGCACGGGCAAAGAGAGTATCACCGCGTGAAATACTCAGGACCATGACACCCCACGTCCCGTTCCTCGTACGACTGCCAAGCAGCGACCCGAGATCGCTTGCCAACGCATCAGTACCACGCGGCATCAGGTAGCGCAGGACCGGCACTGCCGGTGTGACCGGCCGCCGCGTCGCCGCCGTGCCTGTGCGTGTTGGGCGCTTCTGTATCGTGCCCGTTCGACCCTTGGGTGCGGTGCGTTGCGCCGTGCCACTCTGAAGCATCAGCGACAGCGCTGGGTGAACAGCGGGTAGAACCACCGCGCGCCCTTCTCCGCTCTCGCCCGGTCTGCCTGCAAGAGTCAGTTCGTCGGCACGCACGGCTTCGGGTACAAGGGTCGCCAGCGACACGAATGCAAGCAGGAAGGCCAACCGCATTAGTCGGGAATGCGCTGCCATTATGAGATCACACCTTGAGGATGAAGCCGCGCTTCCAGGCCGCCAGTAGTATGAAAAACCACAGCACCACGAAGGATAGCGCAAATGCCAGCGATGCTGCACGCGCAGGAAGCCACGAGGCATATACAGTATTGAACACAAATTCCTGCGCCGAGATCCGGCCACCGACTCCAGCTTCCCACGTCAAGATGGAGTAAATGCATCGGGCCATCACACCTGAACCGAGAAATGCCAGCATCGGGTTGATTCCATACACAACGAATGGGAGGGTCCAGCGTCGCAGACCCACACCGTCGATCACCCAGGTACATGTGGCCAGCACAACGGCAGCCATGCCGGCGGTGAATAACACATATGAGCTGCTCCATATGCCCTTGTTGATCGGGAAGACCCAGTTCCACATCAGCCCGACCATCATGACAAGCGAACCTACGGCATACATGGGCACCAGTCGCGCGTAAAGCTGTAGATCACGTCTGGCTATCCAGCGTCCGGCAAACGCACCACAGATCATGGTACCGATCGCGGGGAGTGTGCTCAACAGCCCCTCCGGATCCCAAGTCACGGATCCACTCCACAGGTGATCCACTCCGAGAACCTTTCTATCCACCCAGGCACTGAGCAATTGATCAGGCTTGTCCAATACCAAGCGACCTCGGACACCGGTATCAGGAACTGGTACAAGTGTCATCAGTGCCCAGTAGCCAAACAGCAACGTTGTCAGGATAGCCAGTTGTTGCTTCGGTGTTGTACGCCTGGTCAGCAATGCTCCGCCAAGATAGGCCAGACCAATGCGCTGCAGCACTCCCATGATGCGCCAGTGTTCAAGACGGTCGACAACTCTCTCGATGAACGAAGCTCCCTCAAGCGCAGGTGGCCAGGTGAAGAAGGGAAAACCATTGAGAAGAAGACCGGCAAGGAAGATGAGTGCACCTCGCCTAAAGATCTGTTTCAGGATCACTGCCTCATCGGTACCAACGGCTCGTCGTGCACCAAGTGAGATCTCAGTGGTTATGCCAACGATGAAAAGAAAGAACGGAAAAATCAGATCTGTGGGTGTCCAACCGTGCCACGTGGCATGCTCCAGCGGGGGATAGATCGCCGACCAGCTGCCCGGATCGTTTACAAGCAGCATCGAGGCCACCGCTATCCCGCGAAAGACATCGAGTGCCAGAAGCCGATCTGATTTCATGACTCAGGACCCCGACCTCCTTACAGGCAGCTTATTGCCCTGGGTTGGTTCTCTTGTACCGTCCGCCACCATGGCGTGGGTCCTTACAGGACAGTCAAGCCCTACAGGTACCACACACGGATGGGAGCCGTGAGATGGACCAGTACCCCCATCGGAGCCACCAGCTTGCAAAGAAACTATCCACCAGAACGGCCCTTACCAAGGAACGGACCAGACCCACTCCGCTGCGGTCGTAGTGCGTTGTCGATAGTCACATGGCTCGGGTCGGAGCCGAGCCTCCTGGACAGCACGCGCAGGGCATCGTACCACCTTTCGCGAAGCATGTCCGTGTCGGTGTCTGTCGGGAGCATTCCATGTTCCACGCTAACCGTGGATCGCACGTTGCCACGGCGCACAATCGAAATGGCCGCCTGTGATCCGTCCACAAACACAATACGCACAAATCGCGGAGGAAGGGCGCTGATAACGCGGCATTGCCTCAGAGGTAGCCATCCATTCTCTCCCGGTTTGCTCACCTCGCTGATGATCGCGGCAGCGGATGCATCAACCGTACGCATGACATCAACGATGTCCTCTTCCATGCCACCGCTACCGCCCGCCCGCCGCACTCCCGAAGAGCCCTTGCCGCGTGAATGCCCATGGTGCCTTCGCCCGTGCGGCCCGGATCGGTCAACCATTTCCGGGCACCCAGCCCACCTGCGCTGACGCCTCGTCATCCCCGCCACGCGATGACCATCTGAAGAAGATGACCGTCATCACTCCATAAAAGAACACGCCACCCGGCACCCACATTATCAAGCCGCCATACTGCTGATCCTCCATCGGAGCAATCCCGAACAGTCGAGGAGCTGCGGCATAAGCCGGATACAGCAGCGTATCGGACATGGTGATGTAGATCGAGATGATCGACATCGGAATGACCAGCAGGAAGAGATACAGAATCTGCACAGGATACGATGCGCGCGGGAGTTCCGGCAGGGGCGAAAGAAGCGGCCACCACATCAGCACCGAGGCAGAAATGAAC
>CAYSKN010000030.1:0-17764 GCA_964431565.1 uncultured Gemmatimonas sp. | reverse complement strand
CTGTATAACTGGAACGGCTATCACGCGGATGAACTGCTATCGACCTGTCGGTTCCGGGTGATGGTCTTCCAGAATGACCGGCAGTTCAGATTCCTTGGGGCGGATGCAACGATCAATGCAACGATAGGACTCGATCTCAGAACTCTGGTTCTTGGTGAGCTCCTCCCGCTTGACGCCTTCACCAACGATGAGGTAGCCCTGATGTCCTTCCTGGACGAAATATCCGACACCCTGGAGGCCTTCAAGCGCACATCCGGTGTGATTCGTGGCCTGATCCATGGACCGCAGGAGAATTACATGATCGCAACCCGGCTGGACATACGGACTTCCCGCTGAGTACACACGGCAAACGGCGGCGCTCGGCTACTTCTTCTCGTGTCGCATCGGCACCGGTTTCGAAGCAGGTCGCTTACTCGGCCACAACTTCCATGGGTTTGCCACCACCACGCAGGAGCAACACCAGTGGAAGGGTCACGACGAAGAGGATCGTAACCAGCAGGAAGACATGATTATAAGCCAGTACTGCGGCCTGCCTCGTAACCTCACCATTGAGCAGCGCGAGGGCCTGTTGGGCAGCGGTGAAGCTGTCGGCACCAGCATGCATCATGGCTGCCTGCAGTTGCCTCAGCATTGCACGTGCCTGCTCACCAGAAGCCATCACATCCTGCGCTAGAATGTCGTGGTAGCGCGATGTGCCCTTGGTAAGCTCTGTTGCCGCGACGGCTATCCCTACGCTTCCAAACACCTGACGCACGACGTTATAAAGCCCCGTGGCAGCCGTCATCCTTGGTCTGGGAATGGTTGCGAGCGCAGCCGTACTCAACGCCACGAAGATCAGGCTGAATCCCACCCCCTGCCATACCTGAGGCCAGAATATGTCCCAGAATCCAACCTGAGGAGTCAGCTTTCCAAGCTGCCAGAACGAAAACGCACTGATGACAAGTCCGGAGCCCACCAGCGGTCGTGGCCCAAGACTGTTGTAGAACCGACCTCCGATCGGCATGATGACGGCCATGGCCAGGCTGCGTGGCATGAGTGCGAGCCCCGAGAGCATCGCCGGATATCCGAGCAGACTCTGCAGGAAAAGCGGTAACAGGAAGAGACTGCCATACAACCCGGCTCCAAGCACACCACCAAGTACCGTTGCCGAACTGAAGGAGGCGTTTCCCAGAATCCTGAGATCGACTGCAGGCCGTTCCGCCACAAGCTCGCGCCAGACGAACAGCACGAGCCCTGAGACAGCGACAATCGCCAGATTAGTGATAAACGATGAATCGAACCAGTTCTTCTCCTGACCCTGCTCAAGCATGAGTTGCAGGGCTCCGAGTCCCACGGTCATCAGTCCCAGGCCGAGGAAGTCGATATCCCCCTTCTCCCTGGGCAGATACGGCGGATCCTGGATATAACGGTTCACAAGCATCAGGTTGAGCACGCCGACCGGGACGTTGATGAAGAAGACCCATGGCCAACTGTAGTTATCGACGATCCAGCCGCCGAGAGTGGGTCCGATCGCTGGTGCCACCACCACACCCACGCCGTAGATGCCCATTGCGGTGCCCTGCTCCTCCACCGGGAAAGTCTCCCGCAGAATGGCCTGCGCAACGATGATCATGACGCCGCCACCGATACCCTGGAAGATGCGCCATATGATCAGCTCAGGGAGACTGGTGGAGATGCCGCACAGCATTGATGAAGCAGTGAATGCAATCACACTGGCCATGTAGAACCGCGTACGTCCGAAGCGCGAGCTCAGGAGCGCAATGATCGGCATTATGATGACATTGGCGAGGATGTACCCTGTTACCACCCACGTGATCTGCTGGATGGTGACTCCGAGCGTGCCGCTCATATCGGGCAGCGCCACGTTCACAATGGAGGAGTCCAGCACTGCCATGAAGGTTCCGGTAAGCACCGTACCTGCAATCACCCACTTGTGGGTCGCCTGTTCACGGGGCCATTCCCCCTCGTTGGACACCGATGATTGCATGGTTTCAATATGTATCAGGCGCAGTGCATCGACAGCGGGATCCATGCAGCGGGGTCTTCCGCTCCCTCCGCCGACGTTGTCACATAACAAGCATAGTCGGAGTGGGTCGGCATGATTCGGATGGTACAACGCTGGATCAGTACGGAGCGTAGCGCTCTCATGAGTCAGAACCCCATCTCACCGAAATCACACGCGCGGGCCACCCTCCTGCTGTGCGCCGGCCTCCTTTCTGCCGTATCGGCCTGCAGCCGGCAGGCGGACCGCAATGCCCGTGATCAGCAGGAACGCCGCATCGTCAGCGTGTCAAAACAGATCAACGAGTTCATCTACGCGATCGGGGCGCAGCAGGATCTCGTAGCGGTGGATCTCACGTCGATCTACCCACCGGAAATCCGCAGCCTCCCCACGGTGGGGTACCATCGCGCGCTGAGCGCCGAGGGCATCATTTCAATGAAGCCAACTGTCTTCCTAACCGATGGCAATGTGGGGCCGGATGAAGTGCTCGAGCAATTGAGGCAGGTGGACATTCCCATTACGGTGATGCATCCCGGCAGCACTGTCGACAGTGCCCAGGCGTTGCTTGTTCAGCTTGGCGAGTTCTTCAAGCGTCAGCAGGCTGCCGACAGCGTGCTCACCGAATGGAAGGCCGGCATGGAACAGCTCTGGGCGGATACCGCTGGCTGGAAGGAAACGAAGCGCCCGCGCGTGCTGATGATCCACTTCGGTCAGATTGTCAATAATTATCTTGCCATCACGCGCGGAAGCACGGCAGACCGGATTCTCCATTGGGCAGGCGGGGAGAACGCACTCGATTCCATCGGGGGCATGTCGCGCGTGACACCCGAGCTCATCGCAGCAGCTAGGCCCGATATCATCATTGCTACCGACGTGGGTTTCGACCGCTTCGGCAGTGCAGAAAAATTCGCTGCACTTCCGGGAGTTTCACTGACGCCGGCCGGTCGCAATCTGCGTATCTATCGCCTGGACGAGCAGAAAATCATGTACTTCGGGCCGCGGACGCCGGCAGCAGTGCGCGAAATACACGAATGGCTCTTCCCCTGAGATGCTGCGGCGTCTCTCCTTCAGCCAGATACACGCGCTCCTGGCAGTCCTGCTGCTGATCGCCCTCGTGGCCTCTTCGGCAATCGGAGCCTTCTCTTTCTCACCCGACCAGATGCTCCATTTTCTGGCCGAACATTTCGGGCTGGCATCGCCAACTGCGGCTGATGACCTCTCCCGCAATGTGTTCCTCAAGCTTCGCCTTCCCCGGGTACTCGTGGCCGCAATCACAGGTGCTGTGCTTGGCGTCTCCGGCACTCTCATGCAGGGCCTGTTCCGCAACCCGATAGTTGAGCCCGGGTTGGTGGGTACCTCTGCCGGTGCGGCGCTGGGGGCCGCCATCGTATTCGTGTTCGGTGAGAGCACTGCCCTGTCATTCGCCACACCGCTTGGATCACTCGCAGTGCCCGTGATGGCGTTCGTCGCGTCGTTTGCAGCAACCATGATCGTCTACAGACTCTCCACATCGTTCGGGAAGGTGAACGTCTTCACGCTCCTGCTGGCCGGTATCGCGATCAACGCCCTGTGTGCTGCGGGAACCGGATTCCTGTCGTACGTGGCCCGGGACCCGCAGGCGCGCAATATCACATTCTGGAATCTCGGAACCTTCACCACCGCTGATTGGCGGGGTGTGCAGCTTTCCGGGGTATTCTTCGTCATCTGCTTTGTCTGGGCCCTGAGGTATGGAAAGTCCCTCAACGCCCTCATGCTCGGCGAGAGCGAGGCAGCTTCCCTTGGCGTGAACCCCGATCGCCTTATCCTGCAGCTCCTCGTCGTCAATACCATCATGGTGGCGGTTGCAACGGCCATGGTTGGAGTGATCGCGTTCGTGGGGCTGGTGATCCCTCACGTCCTGCGCATGCTGAAGTCAGCTGACTACAATTTCCTCCTTCCTGCCTCGGCACTCTTCGGAGCGATCACAATGGAGGTGATCGACATCACGGCACGGGTGATCATACCACCGGCCGAACTTCCGATCGGCATAATCACCGCTGTCATAGGTGCGCCTGTGTTTCTCTGGATTCTTCTGCGTCAGGCCAGGAACGGCAATGCGGGGTTCTATGGTTGAGGTGGAGCACGCCACATACCGGGCAGGAAACACGTCGATTCTTCACGATGTCTCAGCGAAATTTGTCCACGGTCGGTTCAATGTCATCCTCGGTCCCAACGGAGCAGGCAAGTCCACCCTGCTGAAAATCGCAACCGGGCTGCTCCAGCCAACTTCGGGTACCGTTCGCTATGAGGGCCGCCCCGTGAGAGAGTTCTCCACAGCGGAGCTTGCCCGGAAGCGTGCAGTGCTGTCGCAACGTGTGGAACTTGCGTTTCCGCTGGATGTGGAAGATGTGGTCCTGATGGGGCGCTATCCTCATTACGGACGCACACCGACAAGACGTGACCGTGACATCGTATCCGGTGCACTCGAGACAGTGGGAATGGCAAATCGGCGACGGCAACCATATACGACGCTGTCCGGAGGGGAACAGCAGAAAGTTCAACTCGCACGCGTTCTGGCACAGATCTGGAACCACGACGGGCCGGTGGAGCCCCGATTCCTGTTTCTCGATGAACCTACGACCAGTCTGGATGTGCACTTCCAGCTTCACCTGCTTGATGTTGCACGCGGTGTCCTGGCACACGAGTGCACGGTAATCGCCATTCTTCACGACATTACGATGGCACTCCAGTATGGCAACGTGTTTTTTCTGCTTGACAACGGTCGCCTGGTGCACGAGGCACACGACGCCACCGGCATCCCTGCCGAACTTGTCGAGCGCATATTCAGGGTACATGCAAGTCGAGTGGTGGATCCCGCGGACGGACAGGTGCTTTGGCGTTTCAGTCTCTGATTCTGACTGTGCGGTCCAGATCGCAGGCTGATGGCGTGAAGACGCTGGCTGTGTTCCGTGGCGTGGGTCAGATCGTGCTGCAACCGAGCGCTATCTGTGGATCATTGATCCTTCTGGGTATCGCATTGAATTCGGTCGCCATGGCGCTTGCCGCGCTGCTTGGCTCTCTGATCGGGACCGTGCTGGCATTTGCAGCGACGTTTCCCGATGAGGAGATCACGAGGGGCCTTTACGGATTCAACGGAGCGCTGGCGGCAATAGCAGCAGTACTGTTCTATGGCCCGGCACCTATGGGCATACTTGTTGCTGCTGCCTGCGCGGCCTTGTCCACAGCAGTCATGCGTGGGATGCACAAGTACGCCCTGAGTCCCTATACCTTCCCGTTCATATTGACGGTCTGGCTGGCACTGCTGATCATACCTGACTCACCGGGCAATATGCCAGCCCGGCTCACCAGCCAGCCCGACGTTATCAGCGCCATCTTTCGATCATTCGGCCAGGTGGTGTTACAGCCGAACGCGCTGACCGGTGTTCTTGTCCTCTCCTCGATACTGATCGTTTCGAAACGATGCGCCCTGCTTGCAGTGACAGGCAGTGTGATAGCCACCCTCACTGCGGTAGTTCTTGACTGGCCTCCCGAATGGGTGAACGACGGCCTTTATGGCTACAATGCTGTTCTCGTTGCCGTCGCAGCAGCTCTCGTCACGCGACAAATCATTATCCCGATATTGGGAATCGCCCTCTCTGTTCTGATAACTCACGTCATGATGAGTGTCGGACTCGTTGCACTGACGTTCCCCTTTGTCGCATCTGCGTGGGTCATCATGGCGGCACAGCGATTCAGGCGCTGCAACGAAGCTTGAAGGGGTGACGGGGGTGGATCCGATGCAGTGACCAGGTGGCAATCCACTCAGTGGCCTGTGTGTCCGGGATCTGCCGGTGATGCGGGCGATACGGCCGCCATGAATCGCCTTCCTGGTTGCACAGTTCTCCGGTCCCAAGTGAAAGGGCAGTGACGCGCGCAAAGGGTTGGGTTGGCAATCTCAGCACGCGTGCTGTCGTGAAGCGTCACATACAATGCGCAGTGCGCTCATTCTGGAAATCGCGCAGAAAGCTCCTGGCCACTGAATCGCGGAAGTGGAATGAACGGTCAGCAGACCATTACCCGCGTGGAGCGTGACCCTCCCGTGTGCTATACTTTCTCCCAAGCCACACCGCCAACGCCAGCCACGCCCCTGACAGAGGCACCATGGTGAAGGCCAGTCCCGAGGCCCCCAGTCCGAAGACAGCCATGCCCGCGTACGACCAGGCGCCAACCTGATCGCCCAATCGATACACAAAAGTGTCACTGAAGTTCTTCGCCTTGTACTTGTCGGCGCGACCCAGCACCGTGAACAGAGCCTCGCGTGCCGGGCGCTGGATGGCGAAGTTGCCCGCACGCCGAACGACCTGAAACACCACCAGTACGGCCAGCGTCGGAGCAAGCCCCATGATACCGAATCCGACGAGCGTGATGACCGGAAGAAAAGCCAACGCTGCACCTACACCGAGCCACTTCATGAAACGACCGGTGAGGAACAGTTGCCCGATCAGCGTCAGGGCATTGACAGTAATGTCCATCGCGCCGAACACCTGAGTCCGCGCAGCGCTGTCATCACCGAAGGTGCGTCTGACAATGTCGGCCTGTTGGAAGTACAGAAATGTGCTGGAAATAGTATAGAACAGTATGAGCGACGCCACTCCCAGTAGATACGGTGATGAAAGGATGCGCCTGATTCCGTCCAGTACACCACCACCTATGACCTCTTCCGAGGCACTGCGGGTCGGCCGCGGCTCTCCGTCAAGCGGTTCGGGGCCGGCAGCACGCATCACAGCTTCCTTGTGATCCAGTATGTATGATGCGCGGACCGCCAGCTCAAGAATGAGGGCGGAGACCAGCATCAGATTCAGCGGTCCAAGTCTTGCAACCAGGCCCGTGGTAATTGCTGCGCCAAGCATCGCACCCAGCGTTCCTCCCACAGCAACAACAGCAAATAGCCGCTTTGCCTGGCCAGGCTGAAACACATCGGTGAGCAGTGACCAGAACACCGACACCACAAACAGGTTAAAGACGCTCGTCCAAATGAAGAATACCCTTCCAATCCAGATCGCGTGTGAAGGCTCGGCCACGTAGAAGAACAGATAGAACAGAATCAGGTTCAGTATGAAGAATCTGTAGGTCCATCCGATGAATTGACGCCGCTTTAGTTTCGAGACAAGCGACGTGTAGAGGGGGTGTACGAGCAACATGCCGAGCATGGTGCCCGAAAAAAGCCACGCAAGATTCTCCGCCCCGCTTGCTGCACCAATGTCATCACGTATTGGCCGGATGACGTAATAGGCACAGAGCACCAGGAAGTAGTATGCCGAGGCCCACAGAAGCACCTGGCCTTCTCCTGGGCGTGCACCAACACTGGCGCGCAGTCGCGCCAGCACGGCTGTTTCAGTGGTCATGTAATGCCAGTGGCCAATGCTACAGGGGACGGTACAAAGAAGCAGACCGTAATCGGGATATGAGGGACCCGCGTCCCGTCAACGACGCGGCGCAGGAGGAAGCGCATCAACGAACTTGATGATCTCCTCGCGCTGTGCAGCCGTGGGAACACGACCAATACCACCTCCGATGTTGTCGATCATGTTCCGTGCCTGGCTCGTTGCAGGAGTCACGGCGGTTATCGCGGGATGCGCAAGCACAAACTTGAGGAAGAACTGCGCATAGGTGGTCGCATCGAACTCCTCAGCGAATTCGGGTAACGGAGTCGCGCCTGCGCGACGGAACAGGCTGGTACGGCCGAATGGTGCATATGCGAGCACTGCTATATTCTTCTCCATGGCAGTCGGCAGGATTCTCTCCTCCACGCCACGGTTATCGGCAGCATAGTCGATACCGATGAAATCGAGCGGCTCATTGCGCATGACTTCTTCGATCAGCCCATACTGGCTGTCGTCGGTGGTCGTGATACCGACATAGCGCACTTTGCCGGCCTTCTTGAACTCGTGGGCAATGGCGAGCTGTGCAGGCGGATCTCCCATGTTGTGGACCTGCAGCAGATCGATCTGCGTCTTGTAGCGCGCCAGGGATGTCTCGACCTGCGCACGGGCCGCTGCAGGGTCCGCTGAGCCGCCGCTGCGGCCAGCGACATTCACCTTGGTCGCCCAGAAGAGCTTGTCGACGATTCCCAGTTCGTTCACGATGCGTGCAGCCACCTCCTCTGATGCACCGTACGATGGCGCCGTATCGAATACCCTGGCTCCACGTTCCGTCATGACCTGGAAGACCTCACGGAGCGCACTCACATCCTCGTTGCGCGCAACGGAGGCAAATGTGGCAGAACTCCCGAGCCCGATCACTGGTATTTTCTCACCTGTCGAAGGAATGGCTCGCTGAATAAGCTGCCCCTGAGCCAGCGCCTGAAGCAGGCGCGGAATAAGGCCAAGCGTCGTACCGAAGCCTGCAGCGGCGACAAGAAAGTCTCGGCGATTGACCATGTCGGGACCGGAGAGAGGGGAGATTGCGGGACGGTGGGGGATGTAGATAACGGAAATGAGATGCCGAACGCAGGCAGCAACGGTTGAGAGTCGGTCGACGCACTCTTTCTTGATATAACGCCCGGCGATGCATCCATGTTGCAACGCCCCGCAGCATGTCGGTGCGCGGATTCGTGCAGATGGGCCCGCTGCACCCATGCATTATGAAGGCTCTCGGCAGTCAGGAGACCGGATCGGTACTGACCACGCTGGCATCACGGGGCGCCGGAGATTCCTCTCACACCGCGTTTGCCACAAGATCCGCCCGCAGATTCAAGGCGGTATCGCCCGATGCAGCCGAAATCGGTGCACGTCGACAACACGCGCCCTGCAGCGCCAGCGGATGTCGCAAGCGGTTGGGATCGGCAAGTCCGCAGCGCACATAGACGCCCACAGCATTCCTGGCGAGACCGTAACGCCGGACCTTGGCGAAACACCACGGCCGCTCGATAACCGGGACCGCATACCCGACTGCAAAGCAAAGCCGGGAGCCCGTCAACGACGCGGACCTAGTACGCAATCCACCAACGATGCCGCCTGAGCTGTCTAGGCTTCTGCGGATGCAGCAGAGGGGAGCGGACGTTTCACAGCAAGTCGGCGACGCCAGGCAACGAAGCGTCTGAGAGACAGAGCAACACCGGTGTAAACCAGAAAGACACCACCCAGCGAAACCACACCGGCAATTGTCTGGCCGATGACCCCCAAGGCTTCGCCGGTGTGAAGGAAGCGCATCCAGGAGCGAGCCCGGCGACCATCCGACTGCGATTGAAACGGCTGCCATGATTCGATTTCGCCACTACGCGAAACTGTGAGGGAGCCGCGTTTCTGCGGCTCACCACCCATACCACGATCAATGGAGTAGACCAGCGGCGCCGTATCATCACGAGGCCAAGCCAAACTGACCGTTCGCCAGTCGGCCATGTACTTCCCGGCCAGCCCCTGCGGATCGCCAACCAGGGAGGCAGGCGAGGCTGAAGCACCATCGCCTGCACCCGGAACCCTGGGGACCGATGGCTGAACCGCTGGTGCGGGCCCAGGCGGATCTTCGCCTGCTGCTCTGTAGACCAGATCGCTGGCCCACGGAAAGGAGATGACCACACCCGTGGCTACAACGACGGCCAAGGGAATCGCGGTCCAGAAACCAATTACGTGATGCCAGTTGAAGTCGCGAGCCTTGGGACCAAGACCTCGACGGAACCAGAGAATTGGTGTGAGGGCTCTCCAGCGGAACGAGCGAGGCCACCAGAGAACCAACCCGGAAAACACCAGCACAAGGAACGCGAGGTTGGAATACCCAGTGATACCACGACCGGTTGGCCTGGAATCACCCGACATCGCAAGCCAGCGATGCCAGTTTGTCATCTTGGTGAAGAACTCACGCATGGCGGTGGAGCCCGTACCCAGCAGGAGGCCCGTGTAAGCACTTACGTACTGCCGCCCCCCACCGGCAAACTGGAACTCGACGGGCGCGTTTGGAAATGAACGCCATACCACCGCCGAGGGACTCCTGCCCTCACGCTGCACAACGATGGCAACCAGCGAGTCGTTCGGAATGGCACGAGCTCCGCGGGGCGGGGTGAGATCCACCCCCCTGAGATCCGCCCAGAGCGTCATCTGCTTCTGGTAGGTCAGAAGCACGCCCGTTACAGACATGATCAACACCACGGCGCCAGCAACAAGCCCCGCAGCGAGGTGACTCCAGAAAAGGAAGGAGCGAAGACGGTTCATCGGTTCCCAGACAGATTCTGAATGATGCCAATTTCTCACAAAGCAGAGTACTTAACCAGATGTCCGATCGAGTCAATCGGGTATCAATACAGACGCTTGCGTTGCGTTATTGAGCTAGGATCCGTCGGAATGTGACCGTCCAGATCTCGCCATGGATCAATACCAGCTAGTCCCTTCGTAAACGTGACGTCGTCCGCGCTCTCCCGTTATCTCGCCTTTCGCCGCGGCCTGCCACGGCCGCGACTCGAACATCTCAGGGTCACGGCACGCGGTATCGATTTTGCCGTATGCCGCACGCCTGCAACTGACGACGCACCCCCGTTGCTCTGTATCAATGGAGGTCTCCTGTTTGACCACAAGCTCCTGTGGCCTGCGCTGGCACCGCTGGCATCGCACCGTCAGTTGATTTTCTATGACCAGCGCGGGCGCGGGGCGACGTCCGTACCACCCGGCTATCACGCGTCCCGAATTGAGTTTGATGCAGGGGACATACCGGCCTTACGCTCAGCGCTGGGCATCGCGCAGTGGGACATGCTCGGTCACTCGTGGGGCGGTGGCATAGCGATGCTGGCAGCCCAGGCGGAATACGCGGCCAGGGCTGCCAACCATGCATCCAGGCCGCCGGCCGTCCGTCGGCTGGTACTGGTGGCCTCCGTAGGTCTCACCAGTGACTGGCTTCGCATCTTGCACAGATGCGCACTCTCAAGGCTCGTCGGAGCGGCACATCAACGGTTGGCCGCCCTCAATCCGGCTGCTCTTGCTACACCCGATCTCAACTATCACGCCAGGTATGCGAACGCGTTCTTTCCCGCGTGGTTTGCAGATCAGGAGTTTGCGGCCAGCATCAGCGCCCCAGTCGGCAATAGCTCTACCGGTGCCGCCGTAGCCGCTCGTCTGAGGCGTGAAGGCTACGACTGGCGGGACCGGCTGCGTGACTTGCCCACTCCCGCGCTCGTCGTGCACGGTACGGCGGATCTCCTGCCCTTGTCGGTAGCCGAGCAGACTGCGGCATTGCTGGCACAGGCCAGGGTAGTCCCCATTGCCGCTGCAGGCCACAACCCGTTCTGGGAAGCCCCTGACGAATTCTTTGCAGCGGTAGACTCCTTTCTCCGGGACGATACCCCCAATCACATGTCGACCCATGCAACGCCGGAAACAGATCTGCCGCCGCAGCGTACTCTCTGAGTGCCGCCGTTGAAGTCCGCCGAGCTGCTGCTTGTTGGATGCACCGTAGCACTGGCCTCATTCATCGCTCGGGAAGCCATCTCAGCGTACAAGGGCTTTGACAGTGGTTTCAGGCTTGAGGAAACGGCAGCAGGTGCAATTGAGGTGACCAGGCCGGACATAGCCCCAGAGAATGCACTGACGCATGGCAAAGAACTGCTAGTGGCTGCGATACCCTGGGACGACCCGATGTCATCGGGCCCGCGAACCATGTCCAGGGAGGAGATACGAAGAAGATTGCTGGTTGGAGACGATGCCACCTACCTGGGTGACCTGCTGCTGGCGCGGGACTCAGCCCTGACGCGCTGGCCAGATCGGACCACCAGGCCCGTACGGGTGTTCATACGCGATAATTCTTCGCTCCCTCAGTGGACTTCCGAATACCTGCCGGCAGTGCGCGATGCCTTCGTTTCCTGGACTCAGGCAGGGCTTCCTTTGCGCTTCGATTTCGTAGCCGATTCGTCGACAGCCGATGTTCACATCCACTTCACGGATCAGATCGCGAGCGGCATCAGCGGACGCACTGTCTGGAGCCGGGATGACAACTACTGGCTGATTGCCGGTAACATCTTGCTGGCCGTTTCCCATCCTTCGGGAGAAATCGTCACGCCACCCCAGATGCGGGCCATTGCGCTGCATGAGGTGGGGCATCTCATCGGCCTGGACCATTCCCTAGCACCTGACAACATCATGTCTGCCCGGATAGGCCTGCGGGATCTGACCGAGGCCGACCGAGCCACGGCTCGCATGGTCTACTCACTACCCGCCGGATCGATAAGGTAACCAGGGTAGGGAGCCTCCCTGACCGGCGGGGATGTTACCTCAGACCGTTTGAGTCGTTGCGGGGTAGAGTGGACAGAAGTTTTCGTCGTAGTATTGACGGACGCGCACGATTGTCTTAAATGGCTGGGTACTCGCCTTATGGACCATGCCAAACCCATGGTGCCATTTGTCTTGTTCCCTGCCCCTCACCTCGGCCAACCTGGAGACGAGCGCTACCAGTGTTGATCCTCACAGCCGCCCTCACAATTGCTGTCGCTGACGTGACCAGCGTCGCGTTGCCTGCCGGAGGGGGTCTTCCCGAGCGGGAGCCCGCGGCCGTTGGCATGTCGGCCGACCGGCTGCTGACAATTGACCGGCTGGTGAGACGTGGAGTGGACGCAGGGGGCTATCCGGGTGCTGCGGTCGTGGTGGGTCGAAAAGGCTACACTGTCTGGTCACGTGGCATCGGCACGCTCGACTGGAGCGGCAAGGCGAGAGTGACAACAGGTGAGAGTCTCTATGACCTCGCCTCACTCACCAAAGTGGTAGCCACGACCACCGCTATCATGGTGCTGTTTGATCGCGGCCAGATCGACCTCGACGCCCGTGTATCACGCTATGTCCCCGACTTCCAGGGTGGTCTGCGCGACAAGGTTACGGTGCGCCAGCTGCTTACCCACCGTTCGGGGCTTCCAGCCGGTCGCGAGCTCTGGCGGATCGCCAGAACACCTGCCGAGGCACGCGCTGCGGTGCTCGCCACCCCGATCAGATGTACGCCGGGGGCCTGTTATGAATACTCGGATATTGGCGCTGATCTTCTGGGATTCATTGCTGAATCTGTAAGCGGGCAGCGCCTCGACAGCTTCCTTGAGAGCACTGTGTTCTCCAGGCTCGGGATGTCAGACACCTTCTTCCGTGTGCCAGCTGCTGATCTCGCCCGCACCGCTCCCACGGAAATCGCCCCGCCGCGCGGTTATCCACTTCGTGGCGAAGTGCATGACGAGAACGCTTGGGCCTTGGGCGGTGTCGCTGGTCACGCGGGGCTCTTCAGCAATGCGGCCGACCTGTCTGTGTTTGCGCAGATGCTGCTCAATGGTGGCACATATAACGGCACCAGGATTCTCTCGGATTCCACCGTGGCGCTCTTCACCCGACGTACGGCCGGTCACCGTGCCTTGGGTTGGGACACATGCGATGGTGGCGCTGGTTGCGGGCAATACATGAGTGAGCGTGCGTTCGGACATACCGGATTCACAGGCACGTCACTCTGGATCGATCCCGACCGTCAGATGTTTGTTATCCTTCTTACCAACCGGATCCACGCAGCTCGGGCGCGTCGCCCGTCGAAGGTGATCGCCGACGTTCGCAATGACCTGGCTGATGCTGCTGTACTGGCCGTGACCGACGATCCCACTGGTGTCCTTGCGATGCCGGCCAGTTTCCGTGCGGATGTGGCCAAGGACTGGAACAGACCGCTTCGTTCCGTCCGCAAGGCCGTCAAAGCCAGGAAGCCAGCATCCACCAAGAAGGTGCCGGTCAAGGCGGCGACACCCAAACCTCCGGCAAAGACGGGCAGCAAGGCGGTCAGCTCCAAGAGCTAGTCCCACCCTTATTATTTAGGGCATGACAGAACAGGCCGAAAACGGTCAGGGTGGAAAGCACTCCCCTGCCGATCATGCCCAAGCTCCGAACCCGGTTCAAGCTCCTGTGGTTTCGGTAGACCAGGCTCGCCTTGCACTCAGGCGTGTAAAGGACCCCGAACTCAATCTCAACATCGTTGACCTCGGACTGGTTTACGATATCCAGACGTCCGGGTCTACCGTGCGGATCGATATGACGCTGACATCGCCAGGTTGTCCTTCTGGTGCAGAGATAACCGGGGATGTCGAGTTCGAATTGAACCGGCTGGCCGGGGTGACCGACGTGGAGGTCAACCTAGTGTGGTCGCCACCGTGGACACCCGAACGCATCGAACCTCGCGTTCGGGCCTACATGGGATTCTGAGTTCGGTCGTCATTGGGGGCCGGCCATGGTAGCAACCCCGGCGGCGTCAGTTCAGTCGACAAGTCCCGACGCGTACCCTCCTTACAGCAGACTCAGCGCCGCGCAGAGAGTGTTCCCGTGGCCTGCGCGTTCCTCACCATGCGAAAAAGTGTTGCCCCGACGGGTACGAGCATGCTGGCACCGGTCCAGAGTGAGAAATCAGCAACGTTGGCTACCACCGTGGTTTCGGGCCTCACAGCAATTCCAATGAAGTCAGCCACGCCCGGCGGACCAGCCAGCATGCTCAACAGGTTTCCTGTGGCGCCACCCGAGACAAGCCCAAGTGACACTGTGGCCAACGGATGCACCATTGCCAAGGGCTTCACGACCGTAATTACAAGCACCAAGGCCAGGAGGGTGACAACAATGTTGATTTGGCTGGTGAATGGGCCGATGGAGACGCCGCCAGCGCTCCCCATGTTCCAGACCAAGGTCAGGACCAGACGACCCGAGAGCTGCACGACACCATGCTCCCCCAGCAGGTGTTCAGCCACTTCCTTCGTAGCAAGATCGGCCAGGAGCGCCGAGGTCGCAATAATCAGGAAACGGCGTACCACTGGGTCGTCGATCCATCGCGACTTCAGTCCAGGGATAGAGCACATCTATCTGTGGGAGTAAGAGAAGGCACTAGTGGTGCATGAACCGATCCGATTGCACGCTCCATGCCGCTGAGCAGAGAGCATCCCTTCAGGCGGGAAAGGGCTGACGAAAAGTTGTTACCTATACCCTATCTGATTGTATGACAGCCATTTGCAGAACAGGATCATTCACTCGAAAGACATCTCATGGCCGTAAAGTCCGGGAGTCAACCACGGTCGATAGATGTGTGGCTGCTGCGCTCCGTTGCACGCTCTCCACAACTCAGGTTCCCGGCCACCACGCAGCGACCCCGGTCTTTGCCTGATGTTACTCGGACGAGGAATGCAGTGCCCTAACGAAAGGCTCTCCAAGCATTTCTACCTGCCAACGGCGGAGTTCGGGAAGCTCGGCAAGTTCCTCGGCATGTCGAGGCTTGCGCCGTGCTACGGCCTCCATGCGCTCACGTGAAAAGAGCACACCCGGGTCCATCTCCAGATCCATGGCAACAGCATCCCGGACCGCCTTGAGTCGAGATACCTGTTTGTCGAAGTCCGGTTCTCGCTCCCATCTCGGGGCCTTGGGGAAGCGCGGCAGGTCAGAGTCGGGGATCCTGTCTCCACGCGCAATGGCCCGCAATGCCTCCTGCGCACGTCCCTCCTGCATCCCCCGAGGGAATCCCTTCACGCTGTAAAGAGCCTCGCTGGTTGACGGTGCCGATCTGGCCAGCGCAAGCAGCACTTCATTACCGGCCACGCGGAAGGTGGCCCGGTCGAGCTCGGCGGCGATCTCGTCCCGCCACCTAATCAGTTCACGCAAACGGCCCAGCTCACGCCTGGTGAGGTCACGGGCGCCCTTGAGCCTGAGGAAGCCCGTATCGGGCTGGTCAGGCTCCCAGTGTGTTCCCTCAACACGGCGAAACTCCTCTTCCGCCCAGGGCCAGCGACCCTTGCTGACCAGCTCGTCCTTCAGGAAATCTCGTAGAGCCAGCAGGAATCTGGTGTCCTGCGCTGCGTAGTCGAGCATGTCGGCAGGAAGCGGCCGCATGCTCCAGTCCGCCCGCTGATGTTTCTTGTCCAGCCTTATGCCAAAGTACCGCTCGAGGAGAGCGGCCAGCCCGAAAGCGCGTATACCCAGCAGCTGGGCAGCAACCCTGGTGTCGAAGAGATGCGTAACATGCCAGCCGTAGTCCTGGTGCAGAAGCCTCAGATCGTAATCCGCATCATGCAGCACCACCTCGACAGTCGGATCCTCAAGCAGGCTTCCCAGGCGGATCGGCTTCCCGATGGAAAGGGGGTCGATCACCGCTTCCTCTCGCTCGGTGGATACCTGAAGCAGGTAGATGCGGTCGACATAACGATGGAAGCTGGCCCCTTCCGTATCGACCGCTATGGACCGCACCCCAGCCAGACCAGCCAGAAAGCGGTCGACGGACTCAGCCGTGTCCAGGTACTGTGGGGCCTGAGAAGACATAGCGGTGCGTAAGCTTAATCGCTCGCCACACAGAGGGGCACTGTGTGCTACTTTCGATCACATATGGCCAGTGCTGACGAGAAACAGCCCATTCATCGCTCCCGGCCCGGGACACCTGCCTGGGGTTCAGGGGATATGGGCCGTGCGGCCCTCATCGCACTCGCAGTCTGGTTCGGGCTGCAGCTTGCATGGTATGTCAGCTCGCTCGTGTTGCTTGTCTTCCTGGCAACACTGTTTGGCCTCGCGATTGGGCGCGGTGTCGATCATCTCGAGCGCCATGGCGTACGCCGTGGCATTGGTGCAGCTCTGATCACGTTCGGAGCACTTGGCGCACTTGGCGGCGCGTTGGCATGGACGGCGCCGACATTGGTCAATCAGGGCAAAGAGCTTCGAAGGGAGTTTCCGAAGGCCATCGAGAAGCTCCAGACCTGGATGGACAGTAACCCGGGTGGATTCCTGGGGTCGATCATTGCAACGGCAACCCAGAATAGTGCCGGTGGTGCCTCCCCCGACAGGTCCTCAGCCAATGCTTCCGTACTGGCTGGTGCTGCCACCGCCGGCGATTCGATCTCAACATCCGGGGCCGCCACAGACACCGGAGCGGCGGCCCCGGCGACAGAAGCTGTGGCTGCGGGGGCAGCGAAAGAACCGGGTCAGGCTGACACTGCGTCGCGATCAGCGACGGATGTAATAAGAGAGCGCCTTGGTGAAGGCATAAGCGGCGCTACCAAGTACCTGTTCTCCTTCGTGTCAGGCACCTTGGCTGTGATGGCCGGATTTGTGCTCATGGTGTTCCTGGCGATGTACATCGGAGCCGAGCCATCTGTGTATCACGGATGGATACTGGCAATGGTTCCAGCCACCTCGCGAGCACATGTGCGAGTGGTACTTGGTGAGATGGCTGCAGTATTGCGCAAATGGCTGGTTACGCAGCTCATCGCAATGATAGTAATCGGCGTGGTGAGCATGACCGTCCTGCTGGTACTCGATGTGAAGGCGGCCTTTGCGCTTGCATTTATTGCAGGACTCATGGAGTTCATCCCGACGGTGGGTCCCATTCTCAGCGCCGTGCCAGCGGTACTGATGGGATTCGTTGATTCACCCCAGAAGGCGCTTGTGGTGGCGTTGGCCTACTGGGGCATTCAGTTTCTTGAGAACAATCTGTTGATTCCATATCTGATGCGGGGGGAGATGGACCTGCCACCGGCACTCACGCTCGTCGCGCAGACGCTGATGACCCTGCTCTTCGGATTTCTCGGACTCATGGTGGCGGTGCCGCTTACGGCGGCTGTGCTTGTTCCTCTGCGTATGGTGGCTGAGCAGGAGAACACGCGCGAGCGTGCGATCATGCGAGCTGAGATCGAAGCAAGGAAACGCGGCAGACCGCCAGACCAGGCCTGAGGAATCATCGCGATGATTGCACAGCTCCCGAGGTTGCGGATCGGATATGACGACAGCGGAGAGGGACAGCCGCTGGTCCTGCTCCACGGTTTTCCCC
>CAYSKN010000029.1:0-18011 GCA_964431565.1 uncultured Gemmatimonas sp. | reverse complement strand
CTCATTGTGGCATATAGTTTGGTCCCGATAACGGAGTGGTCGGTGCATTGTCCGGAGCAGGTCCTCTCTCCGGAAACACTCCGGTCGCAGGTGTCGCTGTTCACCGGGTGGTGACATCGACGAAATCCCCTCCCAAGTTACCGGCCTCAATAACGCCGAGGGCTGAACATGTTGAGACTGAAGCGGTGGCTATACCGGTTCCCTGCGCTGGCCCTGGGACTCACTGTGCTGCCGCTTGCGGCGCAGGCACAGGGGCCAGCGGTAATCAATGGCGTGGTTCAGAGCGAGTTCGGAGATCCGCTCGAAAACGCCAATGTCTACATCGTGGAGCTGGCGCTGTCTGTGGGCACCAATGCCCAGGGGCGGTACACCATGACCATTCCGGCAGATCGTGTGCGTGGACAGGTGGTTCAGTTACGGGCCCGTGCCATAGGCTACAAGGCCCAGGCCAGGGAACTGACCATCAGTGCAGGCAACCAGACTTTCGACTGGCAGCTTGAAAAGGATATCAACCGGCTGCAGGAAGTGGTAACCACCGGCGTCACAGCCGGTACAGAGCAGAAGAAGCTGGCTTTCACTGTGGCTCAGGTGAGCGACGCCGACATGCCGGTACCGGGTGCCAATCCCCTTGCCCAGCTCCAGGGCAAGGTCGCTGGCGCCAATATCGTGTCGGCCAGCGGGCGCCCGGGTACCGCCCCGGCAATCATCCTGCGTGGTCCGCAGTCCATCAACGCCAGTGGTCGCAGTCAGGAGCCACTATTCATTGTCGACGGGGTCATCTCGCAGGGCAGCATTGCCGACATCAACCCGCAGGATATTGAGAGTATCGAGGTTGTGAAGGGTGCAGCTGCTTCGTCGCTCTATGGGTCACGCGCCGGCAACGGCGTTATTCAGGTTACCACGCGGTCCGGCAAGAACTAGTCCGAAGGCGTGCGTTTCCGCACCCAGATCGAGTACGGGCAGTCGGATATCGAGAACGAATATCGATATCCCACTACCCACTTCATGCTGATGGATGAAACCGCCAACAGGTTCTGCGTCGTCCTCACGGACGTGCAGGGCTGCGCACGTACCGTGGACATCTACCAAGAGGCCTATCGTGTGAATGATCAGGCCGGAGAAGTCGCTCTTCCGCCCGTGTCGCTCCAGAACGATGGCGGCATCGCAGTCAACCCCGGAAGACAGAACCTGCATGCCCTCTTCCAGGCGAATGAGTTCCCCAAGACCTACAATCCCATCAAGCAGATGGTGTCCAACGGTGAGGTGGTCAACGCCACACTCGACGCTACCGGTCGCATTGGTCGCACCAACTTCTTCACGTCGGTGAATCAGTTGAGGCAGGAAGGCTCCATGAAGTTCCTGCCTGGCTATACGCGCAACACCGTACGCATGAACATCGATCAGCAGCTTGGCGGCAATTTCAATGTATCGTTCCGGACCGGGTTCAACACGGCCAAAGATTATAACCTAGGCGTAGGCTTTCTGTCGCTTTCGCGCCAGCCCGCGAACGTGAATCTGCTTGCGCGGGATTCGAAGGACCGGCTCTACGTACGATCCATGCCGCAGTCACAAGGCACGCAGAACTCCAACCCGGCCTATGCCACGTTCACGAACGGGAATAATGCCATCAACCGGATCGATCGCTTCACCGGCAGCTTCACGGCACGGTGGGCACCCCTCTCCTGGCTGGATGGCGAGTTCAATTTCGGCTATGACGGCCGCAATACCTTCAGGGAAGCCCAGACGGACAAGGGTTACCGTGTGACTTCTCAGAGTTCGACACCGCTGGGGAGTATCGAGCGTTGGGCTGACCGTTCATATTCGCTCAACGCCAGCGGCAACCTCTCGGCACGGCGCAACTGGTTCGGTGATGCTCTTTCATCACGCGTAACGGTTCGATACCTCTACGAGGGGCAGGATTCGCGCGACCAGAATACGTTTGGCAGAAATCTCGTGGTACCGGGCCTCAAGACGCCCAATGCGGCAACCCAGGATTTCACTACGGCAGGAACATCCGACCAGGTCAGACAGGTTGGATTCTTCACCAACGTCGATCTCGACTATAAGGGTCGCTACATAGTCGGTGCCCTGGTCAGGCGCGACGCATCGTCTCTCTTTGGTTCGGCAAACCGGTGGGCAACCTATGGGCGTGCCTCTCTTGCCTGGCGTCTTTCCGACGAATCCTGGTTCGGATTCGACAACTCCATCTCCGATCTCAAGTTCCGTTACTCGATCGGCCAGGCGGGCAATACTCCCCGCTGGTCGGCCCAGTACGAAACGTTCAGCATCGGCGCGGGTGGTGTTCTCACTCCACAGACACTCGGCAACAAGAACCTCAAGCCCGAAGTGTCCACGGAAACCGAGATCGGCATGGATCTCGAGCTTTTCAATCGCTACGGGATCACGCTCACGCACTCGCACAACGTGGTTGATGATCAGCTCCTGATGGTTCCTCCACCCGCGGCCTCCGGGTTTAGCAACCAGTGGAAGAATGCAGGTCAGCTCACCAACAATACCTTCGAGGCCTCGCTCAACATTCCGATCGTCAGCACCCGGAACGTCGACTACTCGGCCCGCATCAACTACGACCGCAACCGGTCCAAGATCACCAAGCTCAATGTCCCCATGTACTACACCAGTGCGGCGGGACAGCAGGGCTCGGAAACGATGTTCAAGGTCGAACAGGGTGCACGCATGGGCGAGATATACGGTCGCTCCTTCGTGAAGAGCTGTGACCAGCTTCCAGGCGACTTCCGTGCGCGTTGCGGAGCGGGTCTGGACTATCAGAAGAACGGTGATGGTCTGATTGTGTACGTGGGTCAGGGCAACACCCTGGGCGATGGCATCATCAAGAATCTGTGGATGACGGCCGTCCCCGCTGCACAGGCACCCTGGGCAGGTGGTACTGACAAGGCTCCCCTTTCCTGGGGTCTGCCCATCCTCTACCGCGATGAGGACGGAGGTGTGCCCGTGGTACCTATAGGGCAGGCACTTCCCGATTACCGCTGGTCGCTGTCTCAGAACTTCCGCTACAAACGCCTCTCTGTGTACGGTCTTCTCGATGCCACTGTGGGCAAGGACGTGTATAACATCGCCCGTCAGTGGTCGTTTGGTGACTTCCAGACCAGAGATGCTGATCAATCGGGCAAGTCCGTTCAGGACGCCAAGCCCATCGGCTACTATTTCCGCGCCTACTCGTCGGGTGGAATTGGCGGTCTCTATGACCTGCTGGGTCCGAACAATGTGAGCGTTGAGGACGCATCGTTCGTGAAAGTGCGGGAGCTCACTGTGGGGTATCGGGTTGGGTCCGTCGGCGGTTTTGGTGACTGGACGGTATCGGTCGTGGGCCGCAACCTCTTCACCTTCAGCGATTATCACGGGTTCGATCCGGAAGTGGGCATCTCGGGAGGCGACAACAGCTCTGCTGTTCTCAACGCCATCGATGCTTTCACGTTCCCGAATCTCCGCACCTTCACGCTGTCGCTCAGCACCTCCTTCTGATCCTTGCTCCGGGACGGGGCACCGCGGGTATGCAGCTCGTACACGGCGGGTGCTCTCGCCCGAACGCTCCTTTGAGGAACTTCGATGCATAAGCATACAGCAGCGCTCATGCTGATCGTCGGTGCCACGGCGGCCGTAACGGCTTGTGGAGACAATCTGCAGATCGCCAACCTGAATAACCCCGATGTGGCACGAGCATACTCCACACCGGTTGGCGTGGAGGGCGTGGTGGCCGGGCTGGGCGCCCAGGTCTTCAACACACAGCGCGCCAACGAATCCATCAACACCCAGGCCAAGATCCTGGCCGCAGAGAGTTACGCCACCGTGGCCAACTTCGGTATGGCAACCAGGGCGCAGATACCACGATCCATCATTTCCAACGAACTTGGAAACGATAACCAGACCGGCAACCTCGCCAACTTCAACTCACTCTCCCGCACTTCCAGAACAGCTGCAAACTCCATCCTGGCCATCGACAATATCATCAAGTCCGGGTCGACCATAGGTTCACCTGCACGTGACGCGCGGGCAAAGGCGTTCGCGTTTCTGGCTCTCGGTCAGGCGCTTGGTGATCTCTCACTGGGCTATGACTCCGCCGCCGTGGTTACCCCGGTCGTCGTTGCCGCCCTGCCGGATGCCGAGACCTTTCCGTCCCTCTCCAGTGCTGCAGATGTCAACAAGGCGGCCATTGCGATGCTGGACTCCGCGGTAAACATCGCCACCTCGCCCGCTGCCACAAACGGAGCGGATGGCTTCCCGCTACCACCCGCCTGGATTAACGGCAACCCACTCACACGTGATCAGTTCGTGCAGCTGGTGAAGTCGTTCAGGGCGCGTTTCCGGGCAGGGGTGGCGCGCACCCCTGCAGAGCGTGCAGCAGTCAACTGGCAGGCGATCATTGCCGATGCCACCGCTGGCATCACTACGGACCTCACGGTCAATATCGGCAGTGGAACGGGCTGGAGTGCCACTTTCGACGCGAGTCAGATGTATGTTGACGGCGGCTGGCACATGATGCCGATGTACTACGTGGGAATGGCCGATGTGTCAGGAGCTTACGACAGCTGGCTCGCTACGCCCGTAGGGAGCCGTAGGGCATTTCTGGTCGTTACGCCCGATAAGCGCTGGCCCGTCGGTGCCACGCGTGAGGACCAGCAGGCAATGGGACGCACGAAAGCTCTCCCTCCTGGCGTCTACTTCCGGAATCGCCCTTCGGGGCTTGACGTGAAGTTCAGCGGTCCGGGTGAATCATGGTACGACCACAGCCGTTATGGGGCCGTTTATCTAAATGCCGGCAAAGGTCCGTACACGGACATGTCCGCCACGGAGGTCTCGATGCTCGCGGCCGAGGGATACATCAGAACCGGCAACGTTTCTGCTGCCATTTCACTTATCAACGTATCGCGCACCGCACACGGTCTCGATGCAATCCCGACCAGTCTGAGCAGCGCAGCCACGCCGTACTCCGATGCGTCTGCCTGCGTACCGCGTGTACCCAAGGCACCGAGCTTCACGAGTACGGAGTGTGGCAGCGTCCTCGAGGCCATGAAGTACGAGAAACGCATGGAAACTGCATTTACCGGCTATCTGGTCTGGTTTACGGACAGCCGGGGTTGGGGTGATCTTCTCGAGGGCACCGTTGTGGAATGGCCAGTGCCGTATCAGGAGATGCAGGCGCGGTCGCAGCCGTTCTACAATGGTGATCGTCGCGCGCCCAAGGGCACCTACGGATTCTGATCTCACATGGATTCCATGGTGAGTCTTCGCATGCAGCGTTCTGGAGCGACCAGCGTTGGCGCTGTAGCTCTTGGATCGTTGCTTCTTGCCGGCTGCTTCAGCTACCAGCCGCTCCAGCCCAATCTGCCCGTGCCAGCCGACGCGCAGGTGGGTGTGGTGGTCAACGATCGGGGACGCGCAATCCTGGCTGACAGGGTTGGCCCGCTTATAGATCGCGTGGAAGGCCACATTGACCGTCACGATGGCGGCGTCCTGACGCTCTCTGTATACCGCGTGGTCAACGTGCGCGGAGAGGTCAGCACATGGACCGGCGAGAAGGTCGACATCCCGGAAGAGGGCATTCTCGGATACCGCCCCCGGAAACTCTCAAAGATGAGAACCGTGCTTTTTGCGGGAGCCGTTGTGGCTGCCATTGTGCTGTCACTGCGTGCCACCCTCAACATCTTCGGTGACGTCATCGACGATGGCGGCACTACAACACCCGGTCAAACCTGAGTGCTCGGCGCTGCAGAGGCCATCGCGCTCCACTGCTCATCGCACTCATCTCTACACGGAGTCCACACCCCATGCGGTTCCTCAAAGCCCTTACTTTCGCCGCCGCGGTCATTTCGTTGGTTGCCTGTGGCGAACCAAGTGACGCCCCCACAATACCCGATATACCGCCGCTGGCGTATGTGCGCTACATCAACGCTGTGCCTGATACACTGAACACAACGGTGCGGTTCATCGATCAGGTGCAGTACTCGCCGATGACCTTTGTCAACGTTCCGTTCCGTGGGCAGGGACTCGGTAACTACCAGCCCACCCAGGCAGGATCACGTAAGCTGCGGGTCTTTACAGCTGACGCTGTCAGCTTCTTGCCCGCTGCCAACACGGTGATCCTCGTCGATACCACGCTGAGCTTCGAAGCAGGCAAGTACTACACGCTGCTGCATGCCGGCTTTGCCCGGGTGGGTTCGTCGCCCAAGCAGCGTCTCGTGGTGCTCAACGATGTACCGCCTGCTTCCGGTGCCAACGTGTCCCTGCGAGCCATCAACGCTGGCTACGGCCTGGGTGCGCTCGATGTCTACAAGCTGCCATCGGCAACCGCCGCAATAGCCGGTTCACCGCTGTTCCCATCGCTCGCCGTTGAAGGCGTCTCGGCTTACCAGTCATTCTCACCCGGCGCCTTCGCGGCGGCAGTTGCCGGTACCGGTTCCGCCACTGCGGTTGCTTCTGCCGCCGCCCCTGCCGGAGCTGCCGGCACCGCCGACTTCATCGCCATTGGCGGCGCTACTATTGCCGGGTCGGCACTTACGGCCGTTGCCTTCCCGGCTTCACCGGCCAATTCAGCGGGTGCCAAGTTCACCGCGCCCGGCGTTGTCTTCTTCCTCGATTTCAGGCCCCAGAACGCCAAGTAGCGGGCTCGGCTTCGGTCAGGTGGGGAACGCAGCGGGGGTCAGCAATCCATGGTTGGCCCCCGTTGCTGCATCGAGTCATGCGGTTTCATTCCAGGTGTAAGAATGATAGTTTGGATACGGGAAGCGTCGTATCAACCAACCTGGTTTCGCTGACCCATGTTTCCTCCCTCCGGGACTACGACCCAACCAGTGGCTCTCATTCTGTTTCTGCTCACAGCAGCTTCGGTGGGTGAAGCCCAGGTATTGAGTGGAACAGCCCGTGCTCAGGGTTCGGATCGTCCGCTGGCTAATGCCAGGATTACCGCAATGCTGACCGACGGCAGGGCAGTTGGTGCGGCCACCACCGATGACAGTGGACGTTTCTATCTGAAAATTGACGCCAGCGGCGCGCCGTTTGTGGTTGCCATAACGCGCATCGGGATGCGGCCCACACTGTCGGACCATATTATGGCGGGTAAATCGGATTCCCTCTTTGTGGACCTCGATGTACGTGAAGAGGGAATAATTGCCGATACGGTGAGGGTGACGGCAGCGCCCGGACTCAACGAACGACGACTCGATCAGGCCGTACGCAGAGGCTGGAAAGTATTTCCCCCTGTCGAAATCGCCCAGGTTCGCGATCATGCCAGTTCGTTCGAGGACCTGTTGAGGTCCACGGGCTACGCTGGCTTTGTCATCCCATCGCGCCGGCAGGACTGCATTCGGTCCACCCGTAACAACCGCTGTCTCACCATCGTGCTGGATGGAGTTCCGTTGATCGGAAGCTATCCGCTCATCAACCCGCGTGATGTCTATTTTATCGCGGTGCTGTCCCCCAATCAGGCCCAGCTGGAGTATGGCGAAAAGGCCTTCTATGGTGCGATCGTCGTGCAGACCCGCGCCTATGGCGACAGCTACGATCGTGATGGATAGACAGGCCAGCGCTGCGTACTGAGCAACAGGTCCAGTGACCTGAGGGTGGCACCCAGCCCTTCCTGGACTACCTTGCGGGCCGACGCTCCTGCCGCTTCCCGCGCACTGGGTGATGAGATCCAGAGTGATAGCGTGTTCAGCAGCGTGTCTTTGTCGCCCGCCGATGCACCGCCTGCACCAAGCAGCAGCTCCGCTTCGCGACTCATCTGATATCGTGGTCCGAACATCACGGGTACGCCGAATGCCGCTGGTTCTATGACGGAGTGAAGCCCGGCAGCGTGAAACCCCCCCCCAACAAAAGCTGCAGTTGCGAGCGAGTACAGATCGCCCAGAACACCCACCCGATCGACGATCACGAGATCCGGTTCACCGGACAGTCTCCCGACGGGCGTTGTAGTGGCAGCCCCGGGAACGACCGATGTGTCGAGGTTCTGCTCAAGACTGCTGAGCGTGACTGCGTTGGACGCAACGCTTCTGGCCCACGACAGCAGTGGCTCCAGATGTGCCTGTGTTGGCTCGTGCGGAGCGATGATGAGCCGGCACCCTGGAAATCTCGTGAGAGTCTCTTCCCACATTGGCAACAGCACCGCCTCGTCCGACGGCCAAGTGGAGCCGGCAACCAGCGTTGGCGCTTCACTCTCAAGAGCCTGTAGAAGGGGCAATTCCCGGTCCGTCTGAGCGGAACGCTGCCAGACCTGATCAAAGCGCGTGTCGCCCGTGATCCGAATTGCCTCCCTGCGCACTCCAAGTTCGATCAAGCGCTCGGCGTTGGCTTCGTCTATCGCTCCAACGGCGGTGAGTGCGCGATAGGCATCACCCAGGCCAGCCCGTGCCATCAGGCCACGCCTTCCAGAGCTCCTGGCGATAGTTCCGCTGACAAGCACCACCGGGATACCGCGAGCTTGGGCGCGTTCCACCAGAATGGGCCAGATATCCAGCTTGGAAAACGCAATCACTGATGGTGCCAGTGCGGTGAGCAAGCGCTCTGATGAATCAACTGTGTCAAACGGAAGGCAGTCGGCCATGTCAGCTCCGATGCTCGAAGCAAAGGCCTCGGCACTTGGAGAGAACCACGAGTACGCCACCTGGTATTCAGGATGCACCTCTCTCAACGCATGTACCACGGACCGTGCCTGCAGGCCCTCTCCAACTGAGGGAGCATGAAACCACACCAGAGGCCTGGACCGGTCGCGCCGACCTCGGGCCAGGGCCTCCCATCGCTCCACAACACCACGACGTGCCCGGAAGGTACGAACCAGCTTGCTGGCCTCACCGAAAGGCATTGCAACGGTCAACGGTACGATCGCAGTGGCGAGTGAGCCGGCGCTCAGATAGAACGGACGAAGCAGCGGATTCAACGTGCTGTACCTCCGGGGGCGTCAGCAGGGTAGCAGACAAATCGCGATGACCACCGTGCCTGAGCGAGTGGTCTCATCGGGCTGAATGCCCTGCGACCGTGCCATGGCCAGCTATGGTTCAGCGGGTACCACCCGGCCCCGGTGCTGGCTGTGCGCCTCGGCGATTGCTGAACTGCACGAGTGCCGTGTCCACCGCCTGGGAGAAGTCCTGATATGGCAGGGCACCCCGAATCATGAACTCGCCTACTACGAACGTGGGTGTCGACTGTACTCCTGCGGCCTCGGCCTGCCTGATATCACTGGCCACCAGCGACTTGATGGCGGGGGACCGTCGACAGCTGTCAAACTGCTGCATATCAAGCGATACTTCGCGTCCAATGCGCTCGAGTAACGGCGTGACACTGCTCATGGTACGAACCGTGCCCTGGGCCGCGAACAGCGCGTTGGAATAGGGCCAGAACCGACCCTGTGCTGCCGCGCACATTGCGGCTTCCGCTTCCACAAGTGCGTGTGGATGAATGGATGTCAGAGGCAGGTGGAGGTAGGCGAAGCGAACCTTGCCCGTTTTCACGTAATCCTGCTCGAAACGAGCCATGGACGAATCGTGCCACTGCTTGCAGTAAGGGCACTGGTAGTCGGAGATCATGACAACCCACATCGCGTCCTGAGCCCCCAGCAGACGACCTCCGTCTGCGCGTGTGGTAAGCAAAGAATCGGCAGCAGTGGGGGCAACACCGGGAGGAATTCCCGTTGACTCATGTGCACTCGTTGCGGCCTGCTCATCGGTCTGGATCTGGCCTGACGAATCGACATTCGCCCCCCCGGTGTCGCGATTGCATGCGCCTGTTGCCAGCGCAAGTGTGCCAGCCAGGAGAGCGAGCCACGGGGCGGCTGATAATCTAGGGGACATCATTAAGGCTAGCACGTTCGTGTCCGGATTGCATCGTGCTGACACCTTGGCGGCCTCTCTTGCGTATGATTGATATCTTGTTCAGCGTGATCGTCTTCTTTCATCGACTCCTGGCCAACCGCTTGAAGGCCGCCATGGGCTGCCGGGTATTGGCTATTCTAGTTGTCTGTGCCGTGCTGGCGGCTCCTGCACCGACGCAGGCGCTGCCGTGGATGATACCTGCCGTTCCAGCGGCGATGCAGCCAGCGCAGGCTCCGCTTCCCACCGCGGTTGGCTATGTCAACGATTTTGCGAATGTGCTCTCACCAGAGGCCAGCGCGCAGATCGAGTCGCTGGCCAGACGTGTAAATGCTGCCACCAAAGGTGACATGGTGGTGGTTACTCTGCCTGATCTGGCCGGTCGATCGGTGGAGGAGGTTGGGCTCAGGCTGGGTCGGGAATGGAAGGTGGGAGCCGATGCTGCAATAGGTGATGAGGCGAGAAATGCAGGTGTCATAATCCTCCTTGTGCCCAAGGAGACCTCGGCCGATGGCAGGGGATACTGTCGCATCGAGGTGGGACAGGGGGCCGAAGGGTTCCTGACCGATGCCACCGCAGGTGCGCTCTGCAGATCACAGGCACAGCTCTTTCAGGCACAGGATTATTCAGCCGCACTGGTACAGATATCTGCGGAGGTTGCCGACCGCTATGCCAGAGCCTTTGGCGTGACGCTTGACAGCCTGCCGCTACGTCCGCACCAAGAGCAGGAGGACTCTCCCTACGCCATGATCATCCTGCTGGTGATCGTGGCGCTGATAGTCACTTCTATGAACCGACGTGGCGGCTGCGGAGGTTGTGTCCCGATAGTGCCGCTCGGCTCCATGAGCGGTACCCGTGGTGGCTGGAGTGGTACTGGCGGATTCGGCGGGTACGGTGGAGGCTTCGGTGGTCGTGGCGGTGGTTTCGGTGGCTTTGGAGGCGGTGGAGGCTTCAGCGGAGGTGGCGGTGGCTCGAGCTGGTAGGAGGATGTCGCTGGACGATCTCGTGCAGCAGTTGCAGCAGGTTCACGGGAGCGCTCTCACGGCGGTTGTGCTTTACGGATCGGCAGTCAGCGGCGAGCGGGTTGCGCATCAATCGGATACCAACGTGCTGGTGCTTGCCCAATCGCTTCCGCTCAAGACTCTCAGTGCTCTCACGCAGACGATGCGTGCATGGCGCGAGGCCGGCAATCCGCCGGTAGTGAGCATCACGACTGCCGAGTGGAACGGTTCGGCGGATATCTTCCCCATGGAGTATGCCGATATACTAGAGCGGCACAGGGTGTTGTTCGGGGTGTTGCCGCTGGACGGGATTACCGTGAACCAGGCCGATCTCCGGCTCCAGGTTGAGCGTGAGGCGATGGGCACACTGCTCAGGCTCAGACGGGCGGTCATGGTGGCTGGTAACGATACCACACAGCAGGCCGGCCTTCTGAAGAACAGTGTGAGTACACTCCTTACACTGTTCCGCGCCGTGTTGCGGCTCCATGGCGAGGCAGCTTCGGGTGATACGCACCATATCATCGACGCCGTGAGCAGACACTGCGGTTTCGATGGAGCTCCGTACCGGCATGCTATATCGCTGCGGCACGGTGAGCCCATGAAGGAGAAGGACGCAGGGCAGATGTTGGACAGCTATGTGGCCGGACTTGACTCACTTGTTCGCCATCTCGATGCGCTGGAAGGGCGCTGAACCGATTTTCCACCAACTACCCTCCGAGAGGAGTATTCCGATGATTCAGCATGTCCCCGGCAGTTTCAGGACACGGGCATTTCGCGCGGCCATGCGGTGTGCGCTGATCCTGCCTCTTGCACTCTCGGTGAGTGCGTGCGGGTACAACACCATTCAGAGCTACGACGAGCAGGCTGCACAGGCCAAGCAGAATATCGACGCTCAGTTGCAGCGACGCGCCGATCTGATACCCAATCTCGTCAACACCGTGAAAGGTTTTGCAAAGCAGGAGGAAACCGTACTCACGGAAGTGACGCAGGCACGCGCTGGTCTGATGGGTGCGTTGCAGAAGCCGGGTGGCTCCGATCCGACCGAGCTCGCCAATGCCAATCAGCAGCTCACCACGGCGCTGGGCCGCCTGAACATAGCAGTCGAAGCCTATCCGGAGCTTAAGTCGAACGCCAACTTCCTGCAGCTGCAGGACGAGCTTACCGGCACGGAAAACCGCATCGCGGTATCTCGCACCGACTACAATGAGGCGGTACGGACATACAATGAGTACATACGCAAGTTCCCGCAGGTACTCACCGCCAAAGTAATTGGTGCCGCGGCGCGCGACTATTTCGAGGTCACCGATGCGGCGTCGCGTGCGGTGCCTTCGGTGGACTTCGACAAGTAGCAGTCCCGGATTGACAGGCGGGGTTCATTGTTGTCTGCTGACAATGGTGAGCCCCGCGTGTCATTTGGCGCGCCCTGTCGTGCGGCTTTGTGCTACATCCGGTTCTTCTCGTAGAGCAAGTTCCGGGGTGCCACTTTCCACTCGTACCATCTGGACACCGGCAGGCCGCCGTTCACGGCCGGATCGGCACGCTGACTTCGTATCCTGGCGCGGACCTTGAGGCCCAGTATATCGTTTCCGTCATTGGTTGTGTCTGCATCGATTCCATTGTATGTCTGGTGCTCGGCACCGCTCACAAAGATCAGTCTCGCCTGGAAGTCGTCTACCTCATTGGCCATTACTGCTCCGATCGGTTGACCGCTCGCGTTCAGTTTCTCGGCGCGCATGAGTGTGCGCTTGAGCGGTTCGCGCCAGTACATGACGACATTCATCTTTTGAATAGTGGTGCCGGAGCGGCTCAGCAGCAGACTGTCCAGACCCGATGGCCGATTGGCGATACTGCCTGCTGGAAGGAACGTTATACGGAACAGCGAACCCGACTGGCTTGTTGTCGAAGAAAGCAGTAGCAGTCGTCTGGCAGAGCCCACTTGCAGCATAACGAGGTCACCCGCCTGCAGGTCGAAAGTGCCACTGAACTTTCTGAAATCAATGCAGGTGGCACCACAGGTGCCGCCCGGGGGATAAAACGGATCGGCACCGCCATCGTTGTAGATGGTGTACACGGGTGCCTCGTCCGGTGTATACGGCACCGACAGCACGGTAACGGTGTCGCCACGCGAGTCCAGTGAGGCAAACACCGGTGTGCTGGTCAGTGCAATACCGGCTTCCTGCACATCGCGGGCAAGCGACAGGCCAACGAATCGCGCGTCACGGTCAACCGTTTCCCTTACCGTCCAGTTGCGGCGTGTCTTCCAGCTTTCCATGGAGAACGATGTCGCGCTGGCAATGACCACCATGGCCATGGTCATGGAAATGAGCACCTCGGCAAGTGTGAAGCCCGCGCGCTGGCGCTTAGAGTCGATTCGTTTCGGTGTGTTATGTGTAGTGGGCATCATCAGGCTCCGGAGAGGCCGTTGCCGCGAAACATGAGTGTGGTGAGCAGTACCGGCTTCTCGGACCGCGGGAAGTCGACACGCACCTGGATCTCGATGAGGTTCTGCCGTAATTCGGTAACTGTGAGTGTGCGTTTGAAAGCGCCTGTCGCAGCAACCGTGCCGTCCCCGTCCAGCTTTACCGTGGACTCGGAGTCGATCATCCATGGGTCACGGGTGCGCACCTGTTCTATGTAGGAACGGGCGATCGCTATGGCATTGGTACGGTTCTGCGAAACCGTCTGCAGCGCGATCGTCTGGGAATTGGCACCGGCAAGCGACATGAGGCCGACAGTGAGCAGAATCACGGCAACGATCATCGATACGATCGTAAACCCGCTGCGTCGCCGTGGGCGAAATGAACCCGGGTCGGCACCTCGGCGTGCGTTCCTTCTTCCTGTATGCGAAGAGACAGTCATTTCCACTCTCCTGTGTCGGCGTGCCATGTCCAGAAGCGCGTGTTGCCAGACGGTGTTACCGAAATGGCTACCACCGCCTGCGGGTCAGAGTCAGCCGTGAGGTAAACTGCGCCTGATGTCCCCATGGGCTTCACGAGCCCGCGTGAATCGAACTCGACACGTGAGCTACCGAATGTGATTGCTAGGTTAGTGGGATCGTCCGGCAGCGTCGGAGCCGAACCGCGGCCGAATGAGATACCGGCAGGCAGGCTGCGTATGCCAAAGCCACGAAGCGCCTGCCACTCAACCGCAGACTGGCTGAATGTTCCGTCGGCATCGTGATCGAGATACCCGCCGTAGCTGTTTGCGCCCGCATCGAATGCGACGCGTGTCAGGGTACGGGTGGAGAGCGCACGTGTACGGGTAACATCGATATCCAGCGCCATCTGCATGCCGGCCAGCTGAAGCTGGGTACTCCTGGCAATACGGAAACGTGGAGCCACTATGCCCATCACAACGCCCACGAGTGCAATTACAACGATCAGCTCGATCATCGTGAAACCACTGCTGCGGGTACGAGCATTGCTTCGTTTCATACGGCCCCCCTTCAGTAGAGTGGACGGAAGGCCGTCTGCAGCACGGTTCCTACCGATGGAGTACCGGGTGGCAATCGCTCCGGGAACCTGAAGTTCACATCGAAACTCCATGCCCGGGTTGGCGCATCGTAATAGCCGCCATATACCCATTGGCCAGTGGCGACCTGGCTGCGGAACAGGGACACAAGAGAGCCGGTGTAGGTAAATGTCACCCCGCCCCAGTTCTCCAGGAACCGCGGGAAGTTCTCGAGCCCTCCGCCATAGTGCGGTGAACTGCAACCAGCCCTCGCATAGTCACAGGGCGTTGCGGAGTGACCGGCAAGAACGGCTGCATTGACAGTACTCCCTCTCGATGTACGCTTGTTGGCGCTGAGCTGGAGTGTGTCGCACCAGCCGCTGGCAGCCCCCCCCGTGCCGGTCTTGCATCGTGAGCCACTGGGTGCAGGGTTGCCGGAGTACATGTTGGGGTTATTGGCAGGCGGGTTGGAGAGGAAGGTGACAGCATCGCCCATGAGTGCTGCCGGCCTCCATGTCTGGGTGTTGTAGTTGCCCAACACGTAGAGTGGACGTGTCGTTGCTATGGTCAGGCCGCCCGTATCCGAAGCGGTGCGTGACCTGGGGAGTCTCGCGCCCTGTCGCAGCCTTATGGCCACGTAATCGTTGCCGGCATTTTCTCCCGCACTGGTGACTTCAAAGTACATCACCCGCGGTGCGCGCGATGACGGCGCTGCGTCACTCCACGCCTGAAGCTGGTCGATATTCACATCAATCAGATCGACGCTCTTTTTCTCTCTGCCGTCATAGAACGCGTTGGATTTCGCCTTGAAGATCGCCCGGCACGCGAGCGAGTCAGGAAGCTGCAGTCCTCCGCTTCGCTGCTGGCTCAGCATGTCCTCGCAGAACGTGGCATCGGTTGCCGATGCCAGGTTAGTGGCATCGATGGTGATATACCAGTCGGCCTTCCATGCCATTTTCACGTTCTGCGTCATTGGGTCGTCGCTGCCCGACTTTGGTTCGAGCAGGGTTATGGCCGGCATGTTGGCAGGAAGCGGCAGTTTGAGCGGACGCACACCATGGGCGCTGGACATGAGCCGTCCGTTGAACTTCTGCTCGCTGCGTGTCTTGAATGCTGACCCCGACAGACTGCGGGAGTCGAAATCGAGTTTTACCGGTGTGCCTGCATTGTTGTGTATGTAGACGCCGTTGAGCCGCCCGCTTGCATCCTTGCGCTGCCAGAAGACGCTGTCGGGTGTGGTGATGTTGCTCTGGAACGTGACGCTGTTTGATGACAAATAGAGATTGCCATTGGTGTGTACCCATCCGGCGAAAGTCATGGGCTGACCCGGGATTATCTCCAGGTCATCCTCGTAGAACACACCGAACTGGAAGAGCGGTATGGTCTGTGCATTCACCGACAGCACGGTCCTTGCCCGACTCTGTGTGGAGTCGCGCGCGGTCACCTCGATATCGATTGGCTGGTTGAGCGAGTAGAGGCCCGCAAACGGTCCCGACGTGATGGTGCGTGTAACGGCCGTGCCTGTCGTTCTTGTGACTTGGGTGACGGCGTAGCCGGTTATCTGAGGGGTCTGGATGGCGGCGATATCGTCGTTGCTGATGATGCCATCCTGCATGGAGGCATCGAGCTGTGACATGATATCGTCGGTACCTCCCTCGGCGGCGTAGCTCACTCTCGCTCCGCGGTAATCAGCGTTGGATGTCCGGGAGATCGTCGTGACGGCCGAAAGACCTGCCAGGATAATGACCGAGAACATGACGAGAATGAGCAGCACCACTTCCAGTGCGAACCCCGGGCGATTGTTGCAGGCGGGACGCGCGGCAAATGGGCCGGGTTCGGCCGAATGACTTGTTGGATGCGACATGACAGCGTTCTCCGATGGTGGCTGCACATCACGAGAACGATCATGAACGCTGGCTGCAACGTCTATTCCGGCACTTGTTCCACACGACGAAACAGTGTGGTGTCACTCTGCAATGCAGATCTGTCACAACCGAACGGGCTGCAGTGGAAGGGTGACGGTTCTGCTGCAACTCGCGGGATGCACTCAGCTTCCGGTCAGCCTTGCAGGTCGGGCCGGGGAAAGAGGGGTTCGCCTTTGCTGACACGCCATCCCGCCACATCCAGCGTATCCATCATGTCAAACCGGAAGGAACTCAGGTTGGCCGGTGCACCAAGCTGTTGCCAAAGCCTGGCTGTCCTCTCTGGCATGAACGGTGCGAGCAGCAACGTTTGGCGTGCAGTGCGGCGAACGAGCGATGCCAGGATAGCGTCGAGTTCTGCGCGGCGGGCAGGATCTCTTGCCACTGTCCATGGCGCTGTGGCCGCGGCATACTCGTTGGCGCGTGCTGTAAGACGAGCTGTTGCCGCGAGTCCTTCGTGCAGAAGAAAACCATGCTGGCCGTTCATTGCCCGGTGATAAGCCGTCACGTCGCCGGCATCACTAAGCTCTGCATCCGGAGCGATTGCTGCGGGAACCACTCCGTCACAGTACTTCTCCACCATGGCCATGGTGCGGCTGGCGAGATTGCCGTAGGCGTTGGCCAGATCGGCGGTGTAACGTTCCTCGAAACGCTCCCACGAGAAATTACCGTCTCCATCAAACGGAACCTCGCGCAAGAGCACGTAGCGGAACGCGTCGGCACCAAACCGGTCCATCGCTTCGCCAAGGTCGAGCTTCACGCCTGCGCTCTTGGAGAATCTCTCGCCGCCAAGCTGCACGAACCCGTGCGCCCACACATGTGCCGGAAGAGGAAGTCCTGCCGCCTGAAGCATGGCTGGCCAGATCACTACGTGAAAACGGGTGATGTCCTTGCCAACCACATGCAGATTGGCGGGCCAGCGGGTTTCGTAACCCTGCTCCGGGAACCCGGTTGCGGTAAGGTAGTTGGGCAGTGCATCGAACCAAACATACGTGCCCTGTGTCTCGCCACTGGACAGAGGCAGTGGAAATGGTACGGCCCACTCGAGGCGCGCACGTGAAGCAGATATGTCCTCAAGGCCTTGGGCCAACAGGCCAAGTATTTCGTTGCGCCTGCTGGGAGGCTGGATGAATGTCGGATTGGCGCTTAGCAGTTGCTCCAGGAAGCCCTGGTATTTCGACAGTCTGAAAAACCAGTTGCGTTCTTCCACCTCCTCAAGCGTACGCGTGGGGTGGAGCACGCATTTCCCGTCAACTATGTCAGCGTCCAGTTTGAATGCCTCGCACCCGACACAGTACATGCCGGTATACGAACGCTCGTAGAAATCATCGGGGTTACGTTCGGCGATGCGACGAATGAGCATCTGAACGCCAGCCTTGTGGTGCGGTTCGGTGGTGCGAATGAACTGGTCATGCGAAATGCCGAGCCGTGCCCACATAGCCTGGAACCGTGCAGAAATCATGTCGGTGAAGGCCTGTGGAGCCATGCCTTCCCTGGCCGATGTCTGCTGAACCTTCTGACCGTGTTCGTCCATTCCGATGAGGAAATGGACATCGTCGCCGGCGAGGCGACGATAGCGTGCGATCACATCGGCACCAATTTTTTCGAAGGCGTGCCCTATGTGGGGATCGCCATTGGCGTAGTCGATTGCTGTTGTGAGGAAGAAGCGGGACATCCCTGAAAGCTAATCAGCGCCTTCGGCCTCGTCGTCAACCTCCTCCGCCTGGCCGCTGGTTTCAATGTTGCTGTCGGTACCGGGGTCCGATTGCATACCGATTCGTCGGCGCTCCTCGGCTGCTCTC
>CAYSKN010000028.1:0-18255 GCA_964431565.1 uncultured Gemmatimonas sp. | reverse complement strand
ATGAGGGAGGAGAAGTCGGTCTCACGCCCCTCGATCACTTCCTGCAGTCATCTTCCCTGGTGGCTGGTGTCGATCGTCTTGATCCGGATGCCGATGCAGTCGTCTGTATGACCATGCACAACGCCAAGGGTCTGGAGTTCCCGGTCGTATTTGTGTGTGGCCTGGAAGACGGGCTGTTCCCGCTCTCACGTGCCTCTGATGAGGCAACCCAGCTCGAGGAGGAACGAAGGCTCTTCTATGTGGGCATCACGCGGGCGCAGGAGAAGTTGTATCTGACCTGTGCCGAACAGCGCTGGCGAAATGGAGAGCTCATGCAATCAGTGTCATCACGGTTTCTGGACGTCGTGACGGCGTCACTGGCTGAACGTGAATGGACACCGCGTGCGAGGGCGGAGGGACGCGGCACCTTGGGTGCCACCGCCAGGGGATATGCGGACTATTCGGGCACTCGCAGTCATCGTTTCGGTGACGCTGACCGGGGACGCGGCAGTCACGATGACGGCTGCGAACGACCGCGCGACCGGATTGGACGTTCGGCGGGCCATTACGCCTCTGCGGGTTACAGACTCCGGAGCCGTACATCACGGCGCAACGCTGCCGGGAGAGGGAACGGGACATTCGTCGGTTCCGACAGCTGCTTCCGTCAGGGACGCCCACCGGCAGCGGAAGACGAATCGCAGGATGTTCCATTGTTCATGCCGGGTGAAAGAGTGATGCACGCCAGGTTTGGTACAGGTACCATTGCGGAACTCATCGGAATCGGTCGCGAAGCAAAGGTGCGCATCGATTTCGATGATGAAGAGATCGGGCGCAAGACGCTCGTCATCGCTCAGGCGAAACTCGAACGGGGTCTGGATTGATGGCAGTTACAAAGGATGATGTACGACAGATGGCAGCATTGGCACGCCTTGGACTGGACGAGGATCGCGTTCAGTCACTCGTACAGGAACTCAACGGCATTCTGGTGCACATGGACGTGCTGCAGCAGGTGGATGTGACAACCGAACCCCTCACACCTCCTGAGCTGACGGCACCACTGCGTCCTGACGGCGTTCTCCCGGTTGCTCTCTTTCGTTCACGGGAGACATTCGCTCCTGCCATGCGCGACGGGTTCTTTCTCGTACCTCGCCTTGCTACCCATGGTAGCCATGGTGCCTCTGCTGATGAAGGTGTATCTCAGTGAGTGAGCGGATATTGCATATGGAACCGCCGCCCGTGCCGCGCGCCGTTGATTTCATGCCGTCATCGTTACAAGCTCATCGTCTGGCAGATGCGTGGCGCTGCTTTGACGACTACGATGTGTCGGGGCTGAATGCGTTCCTCGCCGTCGATCGTGACGCAACTGATACTGGGTTGTCCGGGCCTCTTGCGGGAGTACCGGTAGCCATCAAGGACAATCTCGCCACGACCACACTGCCGACTACATGTGCCTCGCGGGTACTGGAGGGTTACGTAAGCCCGTTCGAGTCCACCGCGGTGCGCAGACTGCGTGAAGCGGGCGCAGTCGTGATCGGCAAGACCAACATGGACGAATTCGCCATGGGGTCGTCCACCGAGAACAGTGCGTACGGCCCCACACGCAACCCGCTCGACCGGAATCGTGTCCCCGGCGGTTCTTCCGGAGGATCTGCAGCCGCGGTTGCCTCGGGTGTCGTCCGTATTGCTCTTGGTTCGGAGACCGGCGGCTCCGTGCGACAGCCTGCCTCCTTCTGCGGTATCGTCGGCATCAAGCCAACGTATGGCCGTGTGAGTAGATACGGCCTTGTCGCATATGCTTCATCGCTCGACCATGTGGGTGTGTTCGGCACCACAGTGCCGGAGGCCGCAGCATGTCTCGAGGTCATTGCAGGCCTCGATCCGCTAGATTCCACCAGTGCTGCATTGCCGGTTCCGTCCATGGTACCTGCCGATGCGTGTCTGGGTGAGCGATCGCTGACCGGACTGGTTATCGGGAGACCGCGTGAATACTACCCCGATAGTCTTGACCCGCGCACTGCTGCTCTCTGCGATCGCGCACTCTCGTCCCTGGCATCACTTGGTGCACAGATACGTGACGTCTCACTGCCGAGCACCGAACTGGCTATTCCTGTTTACTATATCATCGCGCCGGCGGAAGCCTCGAGCAATCTGGCGCGCTACGATGGCGTGAGGTATGGAGTGCGCGCCGAAGCCGGTGACATCCTGTCTCTTTACGAACGTTCCCGCTCCCGTGGGTTCGGTCATGAGGTCACGCGACGCATACTGCTCGGTACGTATGTGCTCAGTGCCGGCTATCATGATGCGTATTACAAGCGGGCGCAGGCCGTACGGGCGTTGATTTCGCGAGAGCTTCGCGAGGTGTTTGCAAGTGGCGTTAACCTTCTGTTCACACCCACGACGCCCACGCCGGCATTTCGGCTTGGCGAATTCAGCAGTCCGTACGACATGTATCTGGCCGATATCTTCACGGTGACGGCAAATCTGGCAGGTATTCCGGCGATGTCTCAACCAATCGGTACAGTTGAAGGCCTTCCGGTTGGCGGCCAGTTCATGGCGCCTCACTTCGCGGAGCCAATGATGTTGCGGGCAGCGGCTGCTCTCGAAAGGGAACTTTCCGACCACGATCGGAAGGGAACATGAACGCCGCCTGGGAACTCGTCATCGGCCTTGAGGTTCACTGTCATCTCCGCACCCGAAGCAAGATCTTTTGCGGTTGTGCCACATCGTTCGGTGCGGAGCCCAACCGCAATACATGTCCCGTATGTCTCGGACTGCCTGGGGCCCTGCCTGTGCTCAACGCCGAGGCTGTGAAACTGGCTGCACGCGCGTCTCTTGCACTGGGATGCACGGTCCACGGCACATCCGTGTTCGCACGGAAGAACTATTTCTATCCTGATCTGCCAAAGGGGTATCAAATATCACAGTTCGACCTCCCGCTTGCCACCGATGGGTCGGTTGTGACCGGGGTGCACGAGGACGGAACGGAGCGTGTCGTACGGATTCATCGTGTACATATCGAGGAGGATGCCGGCAAGCTGGTACATGATCGTTTCCGGGATGTATCAGCTGTCGATCTGAACCGTGCCGGTACGCCGTTGATTGAGATCGTTTCCGAACCGGACATTCGCACCGCGGCAGAGGCGAGCGCCTACGCCCGTCAGCTCAAGCAGATCCTTGAGTACGCTGGGGTTTCGGATGCGAATATGGAGGAAGGCTCGCTCCGCGTTGATGTGAACATCTCAGTGCGACCGGTTGGAAGCAGTACGTTGAGTACCCGAACCGAGATCAAGAATCTCAACTCGTTCTCCGCTATTGAGCGGGCTTCGGAGATCGAGTTCGCGCGCCAGTGCAGGATACTTGAGGGAGGCGGGGACATCACGCAGCAGACCATGCTGTACGACGACAAGCGCAACGAGGTCCGGCCCGCACGCAGCAAGGAGGGAAGTCACGATTATCGCTATTTTCCCGAACCCGATCTTCCGCCGCTGCGCCTGAGTACGTCATTCATCGATGAGCAGCGTGCTGCCTTGCCGGAACTTCCCGCCGAAAAACGTACACGTTTCGCCTCCTCATACGGACTTGGTAATGGGGAGATAGAGCAACTGATCGCCGATCGCTCGCTCGCTGTGCACTACGAGGCGGTGGTGGCATCGTCCGGAGACCCGAGACGTGCTGCCAACTGGATGCTTGGTCCTGTCATGGCAGCCGTGAATGCATCCGGATGCACCTTCGCAGATCATCCGGTGTCGCCTGATCGCTTGGGCGCGCTGATCAGGATGGAGGCTAGAGAAGAGGTCTCCAATGCGGCAGCCCGCCAGGTGTTTGCAACCATGGAGCATGATCCGGCTATGCCGTTGGATATTGCCAGGCGTGACGGGCTGGTACAGGTAAGGGCTGACTCTGCGCTGGAAGGATGGATTGATGAAGTACTCACAGAGAACCCGGCAGAGGCGAAGCGCTTCTTCGCAGGAGAGAAGAAGTTGCAGGGCGTGCTGGTTGGCCTTGTGATGAGGAAATCCAGGGGTTCTGCCGACCCCAGGAAGGTTAACCAGCTGCTTGACGCTCGCGTGGGGTGAATAGCGGAGCGGGCAGATCTGCAGCATGGTGCAGGACTGACGGGGGTAGGCCAAAGACACGGTCGGCCCTGAGCGCGGCACGAATGTCGCCCCCCTGCCGGCGTGCAAGCCGTCGCACACGTTTCGCCTCCCTGAGCGGGCTGTCACCGGAAGGATCGTAGCGGAACGGTTCGCTCTGATCCCATGACTGAAACAGATCCACTATGTAGTCGAACGAACGCGTCAGGTACCGGCCAACTTCGGCGTCATGCAGATCCCATCTGCTATTGTCGGATACTACCTGAAAGATACGTTGCCATGAGCCTGTGTCGGTGACATAGACCATGCCGCGAAAGATGCGCCGATTGGTGGGTGTGCCGAAGAGGGTCGGACTCAGAATACTGTCGAGGTGCTGATCTGCCCGTGAGTGATCGAGAAACAGCAATTCACGGGCCCGGCGCGGCCAGGGATCGCCTAAGTGGGTATCGATGCGACTTTCCCAGTAGCTGTGTCCCAGGGTCGCTGTGGTCGATGTCACGGCCAGCTGACGAGGAACATAGAAGTTGTGCGCAACCACATCAGCAGCCAGGTGTGCGAGGTACCCGAGGGCGAAAGCCTGCAACGATGGCGGCTGCGCCTTCGCCTTTTCGTATATTTCCAGCCCCACTGTCCATGAATGGCAATGACGGCCCACCTCAGCGTATTTCTTTGCTATGCTGGTGTCGGCAGCAATGGAACCGTACAGGAAGTCAGCAGGGTGAGCGGCCAGGAGTGCACTCAGGCTGGAAGGGAGAAGGGCAAGGTTGCTGAGGACTGCGTCTCCGAGGAATACGTGAGTCCCCGGTGTCCAGGCGAGCGCCGGCGATGGAAATGCCACCAGCAGTGTAAGCGCTCCCATCAACACGATTACGGAAGCTGAAACTCCGCGTGCGCTGCGCACGTTTCTCAAGCTCCGCATCGCGCCATCACCGCCTGTCTCACTCGCCACTGCCAACCTTGCCTGGCCGATGGGTTTGTGATTCCAGCCCTTCAGTCTGCTGCGAGCGCGGTATGCCATATCTGTTCGGTCGCTTCCGTTGGGCGCCGCCGCTGGACATCAGACGCGACGCGACTCCGGCTGCGCCTGTACGCAAGCCACGAATGGTCGACATCGCGGAAATGGCCGAGTCCTCGAACTCGGCCTGAATGACGTCCAACACTGCATTCACATCATCAACCCGCCGTGCCGTGGAGTCAGCAGCGTTGAGCAATTCGTCCGAAATTGCTGCTGCCGCGTTACCTACCCGTTCGACATCTTCCCGAAGCAAGCCGATGGTTTCACGGGCGTCACTGGCCAGCGCTGTTGCCTGCTCAAGGAGCGGCCGGAAATCACGCGTCAGCCGGTCGACCGTCGTCGTCATCTCTGACATTGTCTTCCCGACAATGAGCATCAGCTTGATCATGACCAGCAAGGCACCCACAGCCAGCAGCAGCACCACAAGTTCGAGTACACCATTGGTCCAGTCGAGAAACCCCTGCTCCGGAATCGTCCTGACCACAATGGTATCCCGAACGGGAAGCGTTTGCTGGAGAACAGACATCCACTCGCTCACGATTGGCATGAGTCGTGATCTAAGGCTTTGAGGGCAGGGCGGGAAGGGGCGCTGCGCAGGCTGCGTACAGGCGCCCTTTGGTGGGGAGGCGACGAGAGCCGTATGCGGCTATGCTTCGCAGTGCAGCGTGTCAGCCTGTGGTGGCCTCCCGTGGATCGGTGCAGATTCCGAATGTTTCGTGAGGCCTGCATGCAACGCCGGTGGCGCGGGCACATGCTGCAGCAAGAACCCTCTACCTGTCAGACCCGTCCAAGCAAAGCGACATGCCTGCTGTCGAGTTCATAGTTGAAGGCGGTCACCGCCTGCAAGGGACAATTCGCCCTGCCGGCAACAAGAACGCTGCGCTGCCCATCGTGGCTGCGGCGTTGTTGACCGATCAACCGGTACATTTGCACAACGTGCCGCGTATCCGCGACATTGAGACGCTTGTGGAGCTGGCCAGAACCACTGGTGCTGCCTGTGACTGGACCGGACGGGATGAACTTTCGATTCATGCCCGACAGCTTCAGGCCGGCGATCTGGACCCAGTGGTTTGTGCCCGTATTCGGGCTTCCATCCTCCTTGCTGCCCCGCTCCTGGCTCGGTGTGGTGAGGTGTCACTTTCGCCTCCGGGCGGTGACGTAATAGGACGTCGACGGCTCGATACTCACTTTCATGTTCTCCAGGCACTGGGGGCCTCGTACGAGCTGGGAGAACGATTCCATTTCAGGACTGCCGGATTGGTTGGCGCCGATGTCTTCCTCGATGAGCCTAGTGTCACGGCCACGGAGAATGCCCTAATGGCTGCGGTGGCAGCAAAGGGCCGTACGGTTCTCAGGAATGCGGCAAGCGAGCCGCACGTACAGGACCTCGCCCATTTCCTCGTCGCACTCGGTGCGCGCATCACAGGCATAGGTTCAAACGTCTACACAGTCGAAGGCGGCCTGCCACTTGGCGCGGCAACGCATACGATCGGGCCCGACCACATCGAAGTTGGTTCATTCATCGGCCTCGCAGCGGTCACGCGTTCGGCGCTTCGCATTGAGCAGGCCGGGGTTGAGCATCTTCGCAGTACGTTCATGGGTTTCGAACGCCTGGGTATCCGCTGCGAGATCGCGGGAGACGACATCATCGTTCCGGCGGTGCAGGAACTGCGGATCCAGAACGACCTCGGCGGCCACGTGGCCAAGCTCGAGGACCAGCCATGGCCGGCGTTCCCGGCGGATACGATGTCCATCGCGATCGTAGCCGCCACGCAGTGTGAAGGCATGATTCTGCTGCACGAGAAGATGTTCGAGTCGCGGCTCTATTTTACCGACAAGCTTGTGAGCATGGGTGCGCGCATTGTGTTGTGCGATCCGCATCGTGCCATTGTCTCCGGCCCTACGCGCTTGCGAGGTGGAACGGTCGAATCTCCCGACATCCGGGCGGGAATGGCCATGTTGCTTGCTGCACTCTGTGCCGACGGCACCAGCGTCATACGCAATGCTCAGCAGATCGAACGCGGTTATGAGCGCATTGACGAGCGTTTGGGGGCCCTTGGAGCAAGGATCAGGCGTGTTGAACTTCAGGTGCGCTGAGTTGATGCCGCAGGGTATGGGGCCTTCATGATCCGTGGATGGACGAGGTGACCGGCGAACGGACCGATGGCTTTCTTGTGCCTGCTGTGCCTGCGAAGGGGCTTCCTCAAGGCATATTGGGATTCACCACCACGCGCTCCCACGGTTCATTTGGGCTTGGCAGTGAAGAGCCTGTCGGGGCGGTGATGGCCCGTTGGGCAGCCCTGCAGAATCATCTTTCCTCGTGCGGTATCAGGCGCCTGGCCTCAGCACACCAGGTGCACGGAACGGAGGTTTCGGTGCACGGGGCGGGCTGGCGTGGATGGCTTCGTGAGCGTGGTGTGGACGGTCATGTCTCTACCGTGCCCGGTACTGCGCTGGCTGTCACGATCGCCGACTGCACTCCCGTTCTCATAGCTCACCCTTCGGGTGCCATCGCCGCATTGCACGCCGGATGGCGTGGGACCGCAGCCCGCATCCTTGACGTCGGCCTCGGACTGCTTGACAGTCTCGGTTTCCCGATTGCGGAATGTCACGTTTATCTCGGGCCTGCCATCTGCGGTCGATGCTACGAAGTGGGTCCGGAAGTGTTGACTGCAGTTAAGGGAACACGATCCTCGTGCAAGGGGTTTCTGGACTTGCGTGCCGTTCTGGCAGAACAGGCAGGTCTTCTGGGTGTAACCAGACTGGTTGTGGAGGCGGCCTGTACACGTTGTGACCAGCCACGTTTTTTTAGTTACCGCGGTGGCGACATCGGTCGGCAGCTGGGGATCGTAGGGCTTCCCTCATCTTGACCCAGCGGTGGGTGCCTCCTATCTTTTCGATCTCTGACGTTACTGTTTCGCGGCTGCGACCGCGCCCGAGCTCTGTGGGTGATGAAGTGTGGGGATGGCCCCCACACTTTTTTGTTCCTTGGGAGGTTGCTGTTGCTCCCGACGAACGGGGCAGGAACGGAAGCGGCGAGTTGCGAGGGAGGGTGGCTGGTGGGCGAAGCTATGGAACCCATTATCTCAACAGAGCTTGACCGCCTCGGTTTCGAGCTGGTCGAGTTGCGGCGAGGGGGCTCCCGGACCCGTCCTGTCCTTGAAATCAGGATGGATCGAAGGGATGAGGGTGCGGTCACCATCGACGACTGCGTGTATGTCTCCAGATCGCTGGAGGCAACGTTCGAGTCCCTGGGGCTGGTGGGAGAACATTATGTACTCGAAGTCTCGTCACCTGGTGTCGATCGACCCTTGCGCGGAGCCGCTGATTGGCGGCGGTTCACGGGCAGATGGGCAACCGTGACTTCGCGGCTACTCGCGGGTGGCAAGCAGGAGATCGAAATAGTTGGTGTTTCGGGCGAGGACGATGCGGAAGTGGTGCTGGTGCGGGATCCGAAGGGTCGGGAGCTGGAGCTGCCGCTTAACGAGGTTTCGCAGGCACGGCTGGCGTTCAACTGGAAACGATAGGGGATACTGATGGCCGGTTCGGCAGACATTCTAAACGCGCTGCGAGAGCTGTCCAGTTCCAAGCAGATCACGCGCGAGGAACTGCACGAGCTGCTGAGGGACGGCATCCATGCCGCGCTGGCCAAGAAGCATGGGGCCAACGTTCAGGCGGAGGTCGAGATAGATGAGGCCCGGGGCGAGATACGAATCGTGCTGCTCAAGACGGTCGTAACCGAAGTTGCCGATGAATCACGTGAGGTGCTGCTCGAAGAGGCGCGCTTCATGGACCAGGAGTTCCAGGTCGGTGACGTCATGGAGATTCCGGTGGACTTCATGGAGTTCGGACGTACTGCGGTTCAGGCGGCAAAACAACGCATAGTCCAGCGCGTGCGCGAGGGAGAACGTACGCGCATTCGCGATGAATTCTCCGGACGCGTCGGTGACCTCCTGTCCGGGGAAGTACAGCAGATCGAGCGTGGCAAGCTGGTGGTGATGCTCAATAAGTTCCGTGAGGCGGAGGCAATTATTCCCTATCGCGAACAAAATCATCGTGAGCACTACCATCAGGGTGAACCCGTCCGCGCAGTGCTCAAGCGGGTGGATGATACGCCCAAGGGACCACGCCTCATTCTCAGCCGTGCTGACGCACTGTTCGTGCAGGCGCTCTTCAAGTTGGAGGTGCCCGAGATCCAGCAGGGTATTGTCGAGATCAAGGCCGCAGCCCGCGAGGTGGGCAGCCGGACCAAGATCGCGGTGATCTCGCGTGATGAGGCAATCGACCCGGTTGGCGCCTGTGTGGGGCTCAAGGGCGCGCGAGTCCAGGCTGTTGTGAACGAACTCGGCGGTGAGCGTATCGATATCGTGCCATGGTCGCCTGACCCGGAGCGTTTTGCCAAGTTGGCGCTGGCTCCTGCACGTGTTGCGCGCGTGTTCAGCGATCACGCTTCGCGGACCATTCAGGCCGTTGTCGACGAGGATCAGCTGTCTTTGGCGATCGGTAGGAATGGGCAGAATGTGCGCCTCGCCTCCGAACTCACCGGCTGGAAGATTGATCTTTACTCGAGTCGGGAATGGCTTGAAAGGGATGGTGACGCACCACTCTTCGCGCCGCTTGCTGACGATGAGGAGGGCGACGTCACACTCAACGAGATTGAGGGGCTTGAGACGGCTACGGTGGCCGTGCTTGCCGAAGCCGGCTACCGGACCCTCAATGATATCATGGATCTCGATCGCGATGATCTGCTGCGGCTCCCCGGTATTGCTCCGGAAGAGGCTGATCGCATCATGGCCATTATCAATGAGCTCACTACCGAGGAGGATGGAGACGGAGGCAGTTCGGCATGAGTGCGATCCTCTGCGACATGTCGACTCGGGGTGAGGCCGGACACCGCAAGGTGCTCGGCCTCGTGGGACTCGGTATGCGCGGGCGTCTGGTGGTGGTGGGCGCAGAGCAGGTGCGGCTGGCGGCTCACAAGGGCGTGCTGCAGCTCGCATTGGTCGCGAACGATGTATCGCGGCATACGCTCGAAAAGGTGGTGCCAACCTTGCAGGCCCGGCACGTTGCGATAGTGGAGTGGCCGAGTGCGGCCGAGTTGGGAGGCGCTGTCGGTCGCGAAACGACAGCAGCGATCGGGATCGTGGATCTGGCGCTCGCGCGCGGAATCCGGGACGTTCTGGCCGGGAGACACCTGGTTGGCGATTCGATGCGCGTACCGCGGTAGGAGGATGGTTTGAGCAAGATTCGAGTGCATGATATGGCAGGCGAGTTCGGCATCTCGGCAGACGAGGTGATCGCGCTGTTGCGCCAGATGGACGTGCCGGTTCGCAGCCATTTGTCACTGCTGACCGACGATCAGGTATCCCGTGTTCGCGCCCGCTGGGAACGCGAGAAGCGACTGCGTGTCGAAAAGGCGCAGCCGGTTGCGGCACCCGCCTCTACCAGGCGCCGCCGCGTCGGTGCCGCTGTGCCGAACGCCTTGCACGAAGCGGAACCCGCTACTGGCCCCGCTCCTGCGGTGAGAAGGCGCCGGGCTGCGGACGTGAAAGCCCAGGAGGAGGCTGCACAGGCTGAAGGTGCGGACTCACTGGTGGAGGCCGTGTCGGAACCAGCGCAGGACGAGACGCCCAGCGGGGACCGGTCAGCGATGACCTCCACCATTGACGGGATCACCGAAGCGGCTTCGCCCGTTGACCCGGCACCAGATATGGTGGATGCCGGGACACCTGCCGATGTCACCGCTGCGGAAGGGGCCTCTGACGTCTCGCACAAGAACGTCACCCGGGTGCGGAAGCCTGCGAAACAAGCCTCTATTGAAGAGTCCCCCGAGGATGGCGTCGGGCCAGTCGCTGCCGCTGTTTCTTCCGAGGCGATGACTGAACCGTTCGCGGCTTCTGTCATTCCGTCTGACGTCCCTGAGTCTGTTGCTGGGGATTCGGCAGTTCCTGTGGAGGAATCCGACACTGAATCGGCGTCACAGGCGGTCGGGTTGGCCGTCGGAGCATCTGCTGCCCCAGCTGGTGAGCCACTTCCTGAAACGCCGGGCGCGGTCGCCCCATTGTCCGTGCCTGACATAGTCGCCGAAGTCTCGTCGGTGACGCCACCAGTGGTGTCCTTGCCACCCAATCGTCCGCGACCTCGCCCGGTGGTACCTGGCGCGCCCCGTATTCGCCCGGTGGCAAGCGCGTCGCCGAGCCAGGGCACCGCACGCCCGGTTGCTTCAGCAGCGCCAGGTGGGGGTCCGCAGCAGGGGCAGCGGCGGGATGACCGACGTGGTCAGGCACCTGCTGCAGGACAGCAGGCCACGTCCAGCAACGCCGGGGCAAGAAGAGGGGACGGGGCGCGGTGGATCAGGAAGCAGTATCGGCCAACATCACCAAGACCATGACTGCCATGCGCGGCGCACCCCATCGAGGCCGTGCCGGGCGCAGGTATGGGGCGGAGATGCGTGCGGAGATGGAAGAGCAGCGCGCCGCGGCTGCCGAGCGTGAGCGCAAGACGGTACATGTCAACGAGTTCATCACCGTATCCGAACTTGCTCAGATCCTTGGCATCTCCGCTACCGAGATCGTTGGATTCGCGTTTAAGACGCTGGGCCTGATGGTGACGATCAACCAGCGGCTGGACTTTGATCAGATCGAACTCATCGCAGGTGAATTCGGCTTCCAGGCCGTAAAGGAAAGCGAATACGCAGCCGACCTGGCTGATACGGATGCCGAAGAGAGCGAGGATGAGCTTGCTCCGCGTCCGCCAGTGGTAACCATCATGGGTCACGTCGATCACGGTAAGACGTCGCTTCTCGACTACATCAGGCGGGCAAACGTTGTGGCGGGCGAAGCTGGTGGCATCACCCAACATATCGGCGCCTATCACGTTCAGGTGACAGGCGGACGCCAGATCACATTTCTGGACACGCCCGGTCACGAGGCGTTCACAGCCATGCGCGCGAGGGGCGCGCAGGTGACGGACATAGTTGTAATTGTTATTGCGGCCGACGATCAGGTGATGCCCCAGACGATTGAAGCCATCTCGCACGCCAAGAGCGCGGGTGTGCCGATTATCATCGCGATCAACAAGATCGACCTTCCCACTGCGGACATTCCGAAGGTGAAGCAGGAACTTCTGCAGCACGAGGTGGTGCTCGAGGAGTTTGGCGGCACGGTTCTCTATTCCGAGATTTCCGCAAAGAAGGGAACCGGTGTCGATGATCTGCTCGAACAGATCCTGCTGCAGGCCGACATCCTTGAGTTGAAGGCTAGTCCCGGTCGCCGGGCAAGAGGTACTGTTATTGAGGCTCAGCTCGATCAAGGGAAGGGTCCGGTGGCCACCGTTCTCGTGCAGAATGGCACGCTCTCGGTGGGCGATGACTTCATCTGCGGCATCTTCTCCGGTCGTGTACGTGCATTGCTCGACGAACGAGGCAGACAGGTTAAGAAGGCCGGCCCGGCGATCCCCGCGCAGATACTCGGACTGAACGGCGTTCCGATGGCCGGCGATCAGCTTCTTGTTGTCGATGACGCCACGGCTGCACGCGATATCGCGCAGCGACGTGAACGCCTCGATCGGGAGGCCAAGAGCCGCCGGACTGCGCGCGGCATGGTCTCGCTTGAAGACTTCATGTCGCAGACGCAGGCTGGCCAGAAGCGGCAGCTTCGTCTTGTCATCAAGGCCGACCAAGGCGGTCCGGCCGAAGCGCTTGCAGACGCACTGGGCCAGCTATCCAATCCCGAAGTACAGGTGGACATCATCCACCGCGGGGTTGGTGCAATAACCGAAAGCGACATCCTGCTTGCGAAGGCGTCAGGCGCTGTAATCATAGGTTTCCACGTGCGTCCCGACAACAACGCGCGTGTGGCTGCCGAACGCGAGGGCGTGGACATCAAGCTCTACCGCATCATCTACGAGGCGGTGGCGGATGTGAAAGCTGCCCTTGAGGGGATGTTGCGACCGGAGGAACGTGAGGTCGTTTACGGCGAGGCAGGCGTCAGAGAGACGTTCAAGGTCGCACGCGTCGGCACGATTGCCGGCTGTATTGTACGTTCGGGAGTCATCAACCGACGTGGACGGGTACGTGTCATCCGTGACGGAGTGGAGCTGTATGATGGTGCCATCGCATCACTGCGCCGCTTCAAGGACGATGTAACGGAGGTCAAGGAAGGTTATGAGTGCGGCATCGGCGTCGAGAACTTCAATGACCTCAAGATCGGCGATGTACTCGAGTGCTACCGTACGGAAGAAGTAGCGCGCACACTGGATCAGGCAGCGAGATCCTGAGGAGGAAACATGGGCGAACCGCGACGTCCTGATCGCGTCGCCGCGGCGATCCGTGAGACCGTCGCAACCTTTCTGTCAGAAGGTGCGAAGGACCCACGAATACGTGCGTTCATCACTGTTACAGCGGTGGATGTGACACGCGATCTTCGGCACGCAACTGTATTTGTGAGCCTCATGGGAGATGAGACCGGGAAAGAGTCCACCATGGAAGGACTCGCCAGTGTAGCCGGGCACCTCCGGTCGCGACTGGGGCGGTCTCTTCATCTCAGATCGGCACCCGAGATCCATTTTCGTACCGACGAAAGTGTCGCCCGCGCAACACGCATTGAGCAGCTCCTCTCTCAGATACGCGATGAGGAGCGTGGCAAGGAGGCCGGTGGCGACACGGCTCACGAGGCTCCAGCGGAGACACCGGTCGTCGGTGACGGCGTGTAGTGAAGGCACGTCGAGGCCCGCCGTGACCTGCGCATCGGACCCGACCGGTTTCCTGTACGTAGACAAGCCTGCCGGCAGGTCCTCGCATGATCTGGTTGAGATCGTTCGGCGTGCTGCACGCACCCGTCGGGTGGGGCATGCCGGGACGCTGGACCCCTTTGCCACCGGATTGCTGGTGATCGCGGTGGGCACTGCTACTCGACTTCTCCGGTTTATCGATGGCGAGCCCAAGGTGTACGAGGCAACGCTCTCTTTTGGAACCGAGACGGACACCGACGATTCCACCGGAGAGGTCGTGCGGATGGGTGATCTGCCTGACCTCGAAGTACTTATCCAGGCAGGTCATCCACTGAGGCTATCAGCCGAGGCCTCGCTGACGGGCCACATCTTGCAACAGCCACCACGCTATTCCGCCAAGCAGGTGGATGGCATCCGTGCCTACGCGGCTGCCCGCCGGGGGCACGACCTCGTTCTCGATCCGGTTCGTGTGTTTGTTCATGGCTGGGAGTGGACCGGTGGAAGCGAGACCACCCTTGATGTTCGGATCACCTGCGCAGGTGGAACCTACGTGCGGGCGCTTGCGCGCGATCTGGGTCGAGCGCTTGGCAGTGCCGCCCATTGCAGTGCGCTCAGGCGCATCTCAAGTGGTCCGGTGTCGGTTCGTGACGCCGTCGCGTGTGGTCGTCTCGTGCCAGGCTGTATCGCTGAGGGGAGGGTTTCACTGCAGTCCCCGCTTGATCTGCTGCCGTCGCTGTCGCAACAGACCATCGACGCCGACGGACTGAGATCTGTGGGTTTTGGTCGCCCGGTGGCAGCCACGGTGCCCGGCGAGCGTGCGGTACTGTTGCACAACGGTTTGGTGGCAGCAGTTGGGGTAAGGACAGCAGAGAATTTCTGGCAGCCGCGTGTCGTGTTGACAGAGGCTGGGCAGCGTCCATGTCCACCATGAGGCTAGGCCTGCCGTTGCCTCCGGGCGGCTCGATAGTCACCGTGGGCACATTCGACGGAGTGCACCGTGGCCACCATGATTTGCTTGAGCAGCTCGTGCAGCACGGCCGCAGGCGAGGACTCCCCAGTGTTGTTGTCACCTTTGACCCGCACCCTCTTGAGGTGGTGAATCCTGCGATGGCGCCGCCGCTTCTCACCTTGCTGCCGGAGAAGCTCGAGCTGCTCTCCCAGTCGGGCGTGTCCTATGTGGCGGTACTGCCATTCAACTCGACGCTCGCGTCTTTCGAGGCCGATTACTTCGTGGATCATGTGCTGATCAAGCGTTTCCGGATGTCGGAGCTGCTGGTGGGCTACGATCATGGATTCGGGCGCGGGCGGATGGGTGGCAGCGCTGTGCTCCGTAGGTTGGGTGCCGAAAGAGGGTTCGAGGTTACTGTGCTCGATCCGGTTCAGGCGCCTGATGGAGGATCGATCAGCTCGACAGTGATCCGGCGTGCCGTTGCGGCCGGAGATCTCGACAAAGCTGCTGCTGGCCTTGGCCGGCCATACAGTGTGGCGGGAGTGGTGGCGCACGGCGAGCAGCGGGGGCGGACCATTGGATTCCCCACGCTCAATCTTGCTCGTGTTCCGGAGCGCAAGCTGCTTCCACCCGATGGAGTGTATGCCGTACGGGTACAGCTACCCGAGGGCAGTTTCGGCGGGATGCTCAATATCGGCCCTCGACCGACCTTCGGTGATGAGAGCAGGAGAATCGAAACACACGTCTTCGATGCGGGTCGGGACTGGTACGGAGCCCACGTTCGGCTCGATTTTGTGCAGTGGCTCCGCGGTACGCGGGCCTTTCCGGGCGTGGAGGCACTCAGGGTGCAGCTCGCTGATGACGAACGTCGAGCGAGGGCGGTCCTCAATATCTCGGCTGACGCCCGAGGTGGCGTCAGCCATTGCCGGGCGCTGTCACGGTAGCATTGATACAACGAAGCTAGGAGATCCGTGGTGGATCGTGAGACCTCTTTCGGGCAGTATCAGCCCGAAGCAGGCTACCGTAGAGAAGATTCGTAGTCTAAGTTAAAAGGCTTGGTGCACTTGACGTGCGTCAGAATCGTTCCCGCGCCTGTTGTATGGTGGCGCCACATAATTCCTCCGGCCAGCAGCATCGATGGCAAACCTGAAGTACCGCGTCCTGTTCATAGTGGCGCTACTGGCGGCCTCCGTGTTTGCGTTGTTCCCACGCACGGTTGTCGAGCGGGTCAAGCGTGACGGTGTGTTTGTATATGACACCGTGCGGCGCGTACCGCTCAAGCGTGGGCTCGATCTCCAGGGCGGTATGCACCTAACCCTCGAGGTGGATGAGTCCAAGCAGACGGTGGCGGACAAGTCCGAGGCGCTCGATCGCGCGCTCAAGGTTGTCCGTCAGCGAATCGATGAGTTCGGCGTTGCTGAGCCGGTGGTTCAGAAGGCCGGAAGTGAGCGACTCATTGTTGAACTTCCCGGCATCGACGATGCCGAGCGTGCGCAGGATGTCGTGCAGAAGTCGGCATTCCTCGAGTTCCAGATCACCGACAAGACTCAGGCGCTCGAACGGGTAATGGCCCGCTTCGATGAGATTGCAAGAGCGCAGGGAATTACCATCTCCGCAACTCCTGGCGGCGCATCGGGTGACTCTGCGCGCGCTACGTCTGTCAGTACTCTGCTGACTCAGCAAGGAGACAGCGCCCGGGATTCACTCACTGCGGTTGTGGGCACGTCGGGGAAGGACAGCACTGTCGCTGCGCCCACTGGCGGTCTTTTCAGTTCAAGCATCCAGCCTGGACAGATTCCAGGCCAATATATCGTGCCCGAGTCGGCATATCCGGCCATTGACAGGGCAATCCAGAACCCCGCGATACTTGCAGCGGTACCGCCGGGCAAGGTGATCCGTTGGGGCGTTGATTCGCTCTTCGCTGGGACTGAGCGATTCCGTGCGCTCTATGTGCTCGACGCGCGCCCGATCATAACCGGTGAGGTGCTGACTGATGCAAGGCCGGCAACCGATCCGATTGAAGGAAACGTTGTACAGTTTACCCTCAACAACGAAGGCGCACGCCGTTTCAAGACGGAAACGGGCAAGCACGTCCGTGACAATATGGCCATAGTCCTTGATCAGCGAGTGGTAACCGCTCCCATCCTCAACAGTGCCATCGGCCGAAATGGCCAGATCACGCTGGGTGGAGGCACGCTTCAGGCGGCACAGGACCTTGCTCTTGTGCTGAGGGCCGGCGCCCTGCCGGTACCGCTCAAGGTGGCTGAGGTGCGGCAGATCGGTGCCAGCCTGGGCAGCGATTCCATCAACAAAGGCATGATTGCGCTTGGCGTGGCATTCCTTCTTGTACTGACGATCATGATCGTCTATTACCGTCTCTCGGGTGTTCTTGCAGTGATGGCCCTGCTGCTCTATCTGGTCTTCACGCTCGCCATTCTCGCCGGGTTCAACGCCGTACTCACGCTGCCGGGTCTTGCTGGATTTGTTCTCTCCATAGGCATGGCTGTTGATAACAACGTGCTGATCTTCGAACGCATCCGCGAGGAACTCGATCACGGGAAGTCAACCCGACTGGCCATCGATGAGGGCTTCCGTCACGCTCTGACAGCCATCATCGATACCTCGGCTGCAACCGTCCTTTCCGGCATGGTGCTCTATCAGTACGGTACAGGCCCCGTCCGTGGGTTCGCGGTGACACTCATTGCCGGCCTTCTGTCGGCGTTGTTCACGACGATCTTCGTAACCAAGACATTCTTCCTGATCTGGCTCAACCGCTCCCGCGGTACCCAGGCTCTGAGCATCTGAGGCCACCATGCTGCGCATTTTTCACAATACCACTTACGGGTTCGTGCGCTGGTGGCGCATCGCCGCTGCACTGACTGTGGGCTTTATATCCATTGGTTTCATCAGTTTCGCGGTGACAGGCAGCGTCAACTACAGTATCGAGTTCACCGGCGGCACTCTCATGCAGCTGCAATTCAAGACGCCACCCGATGTGGCTCAGGTTCGAAGCGCACTCGATGGGGCCGGTATTACAGGAGCTGAGATCCAGCAGTTCGGTACGAATACCGATTACACCATCCGTGCCCGTGAGGCAAAGCAGGTCGAAGCGCAGGACGCCGGTGCGGAAAATATCTCCCGGACAATCGCTGCTGCTCTCGAGAGTAAGTTCGGGGCCGGCAATGTCACCATCGTGCGCACCGAAGCAGTTGGCCCCAAGGTGGGAAGCGAGCTTCGCACGGGAGCTGCAATGGCGATGCTGATTGCATCAATGTTCACATTGGTGTATCTCGCAATTCGCTTTGACTGGCGCTTTGGCCTAGCTGCTGTGCTGTCCACATCGCACGATATCCTGATCACGCTGGCCTTCATAAAGATCTTCCATCTCGAGGTTTCGCTCACGGTAGTCGCCGCCATATTGACGCTCGTCGGTTACTCGGCCAACGACACGATCATCATCTTCGATCGTGTGCGTGAGAACCTGAAGA
>CAYSKN010000027.1:12285-18464 GCA_964431565.1 uncultured Gemmatimonas sp. | reverse complement strand
TCCCCTCTCCCATCCCCCGCTGAGCAGACAGCGAGTGCCGCCTATCAGTAGGTTCGGATAGTCAGGCCAATGGGTCCCGAGCCCACCTGTATGCTGTCACGCAGCACGTATGTCGCGGCATCAAACACAAAGGCGTACGGTGCAAGCCCCTCATACGCACTGCCGAAGAACAGCTGGTACAGCCTGTTGTCGTTCGCCAGTACGGCCGATGTCGCACCCCGGCACTTGCCGGTCGCTGCAACCTTTGCACACACCGGATTGCCGGACCCACGCACGATGGTACGAGTCTTCGTATCAAACACGACAGTGGCGTCCGAGAAACTCGAGATCAATGCGAGTCCACTCTTGTGAATCGTGATGTCGCTCGGCCCAACGGCTATGTCAGGTACCAGCGCGACCAGCTTCGTTGTGACCGGATCTATGATGGCAAGACTGCCGGGATTCACATAATCGCCGGTGTTGACCACGTACAGCAAACCATCAGGACCAACCGCTGCATCGTTCGGATTGGTTCCCCCGGTCGTTACCGTGCCCAGCACCGCCAGACTCGATGGGTCAATGGCTGTAACGATTCCGTCGCCTATGGGCGCGTAGTTCAACAGGTTCCCCGAGAGCACAAGAACTCGGCCGGACGCGACGGAGATGGACGTTGGTGCCGGAGCAACCGTGACCGTGGCGGTGATCTCAGTGGATGTCTGACCAATGGTGAAGCGGCCAACCCTGTCGGTGTTCGTATTCGCGACGAAGACAGTGGTGTCATTCGACCACTCCGATCCTGTAGTATTGCCATCGGGAAAGGTGAAGAAACGTGTAACCTTTGCGGTCTCGAGATCGACGATGGCTACACTCGCCGCATTGCCCAATGGAACTGCCGCCCTGCGCCCGCGGAGCGAGTAGCCCATCGGAGTGATCGTACTGCTTGAGCCAAGCTCAATCTCCCTGGTGCTTGTCGGTGACCCGAGCTGGAACATGGTGAGTGATCTGCTGAGCGAGTTGGCCACAATGCCGATTTCTCGGTTTCCCTCTACACCCCCCAGAAACCCTGGAGCTGGAGCTGGCTCGGCAATGCCGTCGCCTCCACAGGCCGCAGCCAGCGTAAAGAGCGCTGCAACCGGAAGCGAACGAAGACGATTAGGTGATGAAGGTACGGAATTGTGCATGAAGACGCTCTGTATCAGTGATGAGTTGTTGATGAATGGCGAATGCGGAGCGAGATACTCCACAGACGGGTTGGGAACGGGTAATCCATGAGCATGGAGGCCTGTCGATTGAACAGGTTCTCAACCGTGATGGCAGGCGTGAGCATCATGTCGCCGAATGGCCGGCTCAGTGACAGAAGCACATCTGTCACGCGGTATGCAGGAAGCGAATTGAGGCCTGAGCCAGGCGACGTGCGTCGTACACCGATCTGTCGCGTTGTCACTTCGCCTCTGACTGCGTGCCAGTTGACCGAAGACACAATGGACGCAGTGGTACGCGGACGATATGCCACCTGCCCGCTCAGGACGGTACTTGAGTAGCTGACATCCGACCGGTTGAGATTGCCCCGGATGTCGAGATGCAGCAACGGCACGCGCACAGCACCACGTAACTCCCAGCCCCTGCGGACAACATTCTGGTTGTGCGGGCTCCAGATGAACCGAAAATCGGGAAACCACAGGATCATGCCATCGATGTCGGCGCGGAATGCAGCCGCATCCCCGCTCAGGCTGAGCGGGCCCAGCATGATATCACGCAGACTGAGCCTGGCTTCGATATCGTGCCGCGTACGTTCGGGACGCAGTTCCGGATTGGCACGTACCTGCACGCCTTCGTGAAAGAACTGATCCGATATCGAAGGTGGGGAGAATCCGCTGCCATAGCTCACGCTCAGCGCTACAGGCTCCCACTCTGTACGCACTGAAAGGCGGGGAGATAATTGGGCGCTCCCATGGAGAGAGCTCCTGTCGGCGCGCAATGTAAACTCGCCTGAAGTACGTAACACACCTGTGTTCACACTTGGTGCAGCTGCGCTCGCAATTGACACCCAGATACCCGATTGTGTCTGGCCTGCCGGTGCGCCCTCGGCGAGTGTGTTGCTTTGCAACTGCAGCTTTCGGATATCGATGCCGAGAGCTGTGCCAAGGTGCTGCCAGGATGCCTTGGCACTTGATGCGATATTGACGCCTGTGGCCGTTATCGTATCCGAGTAGGCGCTGCTGAATGGCGGGGTCAGATCTTCAAGGCGGCCGAGCTCCTGGCCAACATCGGCGGTGGATATGACTGCCCAACGGCCAACATCAGCATTGATCGTGGCACCACCATTCCAACGCATGAAATGCTGCCTTCCGCTGAGCGACGGCTGCACAATTGATCCCGCCATTCCACGATCCGTTGCGCCTGCATTCCCCCGCAACGAGAGTTGCGCTGCACCAAGGGCCAGTCCGACTCCGCCCACTATCTGTGTGGTTGCTGATGCAGCATTGCGACGCCTGGCAACGCCACCACCACGAAACGCGGGAACTTCATACATGAAGTCGCCCCGGGTTGACCGATGGTTTACAGTAAGACTGCTGCTTTGCAGAAGCGACGAACCATACGGCGTGCCGCCAAACGTTCCTGCAAGCTCCCATTCACCGAGCGCACCAGCACGCAGGAGAGCGGATCGCTCCGAGTTCGATTTTCTGCTTACGATCTCAATCACACCAGCCATTGCACGTGGTCCGTACCGGGCAGACTGACTACCCGTGAGTACGGTGACACGCTCCACGGACTCCAGTGCAATGGTCGACAGGTCGGCACTGCCCGAGAGTTCCGAATTGAGCGGCACACCATCGAACAGGATGAGTACCTGACTTGCCGACGAACCACGAATTGATATTTTCGCAGGCTGTCCCGGCCCACCGCTTCGAGTCATACTCACACCCGGAGCTGCCTGCAGCAGGTCGGCCATGTCGCGCTTGCCCGAGGCCTCTATCGCCGTCCTGTCGAACGTGGTGGCATTGGGGGCCACCGTATCGCGCCAAGCCTGAACAAGCATTCCCGCCAGGGTGATTGCCGAAGGAGAGAGCGCTACATCGACTGTTGCCTGCCTGGCGTTCTCCACCGCCACTTCCACGCGCGCTGCTGCATATCCGGGCGTATGGAAGGTGAGCACGTGACGTCCGGGCTCCAGACCGCTGAGAAGAAAGCCGCCATCGGTGTCAGACCGTGTCTGCGCCCCTGAACCCCTGTCTTCCACACGTACGTCCGACAGCGGCTGACCGGACACCGCGCTGGCAATGCGGCCACTAACAACGCCACGCACCTGGGCAATGAGAGCCCGTGGCTGAAGTGAACACAGGAGCCCGATGGCAAGCATCGTGCATATGGTGATCATGGTACCCGGTTTGCCGCACTCGTCACGCTCTGAAAACACAAACCCGTCCGGTCTCTGTGCCTGAGAGGGACGGGGGCGACGTATTCGGACGTGCACGCACCCAGATGTGCATGGCCGGTACGGGCGACCCCGCAGTCCTCCCTCGAGGATGTGAAGCGGGAACGAACGGGCCGGTCTCCTGGCTCGAGGCAGCAGGCTCCCCCCTTCCCGGCGCTATGCACCAGTGGGAATTACCTGAGAGCTGCTGGTTCCGTGAACGGTGAAGCGCACGGAGCCTCATACAGTGGCGGGGCCGCGCCGGCATCGCACCGGCTTCCTTGAGACCCGTTCGGGAAATTCGATTGTTCCTAAGCTTAGTTACATCGCGATCACATTCGCAAGGATAATGATTCGTATCCGGACTGACTGCCCGTGATCACGTGAACCTCGTCAGCTGTTGAGCACCACGCGCTAGGCAGAAGGTGACAGCGGCATGTTTGAGAAGGATGACTAGGCGGGGAGCCAGCGCGGTAATCAGAAACGAAAGCTGCGCACCTGCGACACTAGTCAGGGCAGAAGGTACGGATGTTCTTTGAAGGGGTGCAGCTAACAGATCTCAGATGTCGTGTTCATCGCGCACATGTGCTCCAAGCACCTCCTCGCCATCAACTGCTCAGCCACGCATTCTGCAGGACTCTCTGTAGTGCAACGTGTATCCGGCTAAGCCCAGCCTTAGCCGCGTCGGCGTTGGTCTCCCTGCTCGAATCTGCATTCGCAGTCGTATCGCCCCGATTGCTGCGCATCAACGCTTCCTCGCATGCCTCCATCACCATGTCCGTTTCCGCACCTACTGCGATGTCACCGTCGGCCGTGAGCCGTGAGCGCGCCGTTAACATCATCGCCTTCCATCGGTGACGCACCGAGCCCGCCAATGCCTGATGCGGACAACAGCAGGAGCTTCTAAGCCGCCTGAAACGAAGATGCGCTCCGAGGACCGCGTTGGTCACCGGAGCGCATCCAGAACATTGCGCAGGCGCAACACCGGCAGCTACAGTTGCGCTGTGAAGAACGCCCCCTATTTCCTGTTCACACAGGCGCTGGGATACTGCTGACAATATCCCATGCGGCTGCTGCCAACCTGCTGTGATTCAACCACGGCATGCACAACGGCACGCGCCAGCGCATCGGCTGCTGCATTGAAGACGGCCTGCAGGTCCGCATTGCTGAGCTGTGTCTGAAACGGTGTGGTGGCCATGCCGAAGACCGTATCACCATCGCCGATACCATGAATTGGCCGGATGGAACGTGCCAGTCCGGCATTCGAAATCTCGGCCATGCGCCCAGCTTCAAGATCCATCAGCGGAGCGTCGGTCGCAACGAGCGCAATTGTGGTGTTGCGGGGAGCATTGTCCGATCCGTCGTTCGGTCCGCCACGCCCCGCGTTGGCTGCCTGACACTCTGCCGCCGTTGGTTTCACGAGATTGAACTCGTTGCCAAGTTCAAGGAATATCCCGTAGGGAAGGCAGGTGTTCGGGTCGACTGGCGAACCAGCAGGGTTGAGACCGACGATAGCCCCCACGGTATACCCGTTGGAGAGTTTCACGCTCGCTGTGCCCATTCCCCATCCGGCACCCATACCAACGCCGAACCGTCCACTCCTGACAGGTGCGTTACTGGCTACCTCGGTCGCCCTGTAACCGAAGCTTGCATCGGGACGCCTCTTGAAATCACCACCCCGCCCCAGGTCGAACAGAATGGCCGCAGGCACGATCGGCACAACGCCTGCGCCGACAAACACGCCAAACTTGTGCTCCTCCATCCACTGCATAACACCGGTGGCTGCATCGAGACCGAACGCGCTACCGCCACCCAGCATGATTGCTTGCACAGCACGCACCTGCCCGCCCGGCTTGAGGAGATCGGTCTCCTTTGTACCGGGCGCTCCTCCCATCTGCGAATATCCCGCCGTCGCCCCTGTTTCCGTACGTATTACCGTCGTTCCCGTGCGGTAGCCACTATCTGTGCGGGCAAAGTGACCTACCTTGAGCCCGGGGACATCCGTGATGGAATTGGTGGGCCCGGGACCAACCACAGTAATAGGCGCCGGAGGCTGAGTCGCAGCAGGCGCCACAGTGGCTGGGCGCTGAGCTGTCGCAGACTGCGCCCCAAGAACAAACGGAGTTGCAGCAACCGCTGTCAGCACCCAGCACCGCCGCAACGCGCCCTCTATCACCCCCGCTCGATACGTCTCATGCATTGAAACGTCACGCTCACTTGAAAGGTAGAATCGCCGGCGATGTCTTGTTCTGGACAAGCACCTTGTTCATATCCGTCTTGATGACCACCGTCTTGGCAACCTGATCGTACGAAAAGGCATCCATGCCACGGGCCAGCGGAATGAATGACGGGACCACGGCCTTGGTGTATGCCTCGCCATCGGTGGTATTGCGATTGGCGATGATCTCGGTCAGCGCAACCGGCATCCGGATGCCAAGATCCGCCATTCGCCGCCCCTCGGCGAGGAAGATCTCCTGCCGCATAAGATACAGAACATAGAGACCATCATCGATTGAACTCACAGCATCAATCCGGCCCTGCGTCACCGATGTCCCCGACACTGTGTAGGCCTTCACGTTACCGGCCGATCGTGTCAGCACCAGGCCATCCACGAACGGCGCGCCGGGTTCAATAGCCACCCGTGTATCCGCACTGTTCGGATAGATGACCTTGCCCCCGGCCCGGCCCCGCTGCTGAATCTTGCTGTCAATCATTTCCGTCGGCCTGGATGTGACCAGAGCCAGCAGTTGAGAAAGCCGACTCTTCGCACTTGCCAGGTTACCAT
>CAYSKN010000027.1:0-12275 GCA_964431565.1 uncultured Gemmatimonas sp. | reverse complement strand
GACAAAGACGCCTCGGCAAGGATCAGATGCGCCTCCTCAGCCTTCAGAAACGGGATGGTGCTTTGTATCGTTCCGCCACGATTCGGATACTTGGGATCGAGAAAGTCCAGGCGCGGCAGAGGCTGGAAGTTGTTGAAGAAACTGGTGAGGACGCCCTGCATGGTATTGGTCGGGCCATTCACACCATCGAACAGGGCGTTCCGGATAAAAATCGGGTTGGCGGCAAGAAGCGCCTGAGCCTCCTCCGTCGCCTTGGCCTTGTTCCCCAGCCGATAGTACGCACGGGCCAGCGCCAGCGTATAACTGTTGCGCAATGCCGCATCCGTCGCCAGCGTACGCGCTTGAGTAAAGTCCTCAATGGCACGCTGGAGATGGGTCTGCCAGGACGCTACTTCGCCATTCGCAGAGGCAGGGAGCCCGACGAATGATTCACCGGCAAGCAGGAAGGCCATCCCCCGGTTGAAGTACATTTCCGCCTTGTCATTCACCGATACCGCCGGATCCCGCGGAAATACACTGTCAAGCCCAAATGTTGCCATGTAGCGCAACCGGGCGATCATGTTCTGGGTCACCGTGGCATCCGGATCGATGTACGTGATGTCCGGGCCATCGAACTGTGAATTGAAGGTGGTGTAGTTGTTGAAGTAGTTGTCCGAGATGATCTCGGCGTTCCAGATCACATTGTTGAGTGTTATGAGAAACTGCCGTTCAGTACCCCGAAGCCAGCTTGTTCCGGCGGCAGGCGTTCCCAGGAATTGCCCGTCAGTCAGGTTGGGATTGCGAACTTCCGTGGGTGTGAAAGCATGACAGGCGCCCAGCACGACACATGCCCCGGCCACGGTCAGCACACGCTGGAATCGCATCCGCATCAGTCGGTGCATGGTCAGAACCCGAAGCGAAGAGTGAGAAAGAAACTGCGCGGTGCACTGTCAGTGGCGTAGTTGTAACCTCCCAGTGCGGCAGCGCCCTGACTTGCTGCAGAAGACAGATCGGTTTCCGGATCGAAGCTCGATGACGCCCAGCGCCACGGATTCACAATGCTGAATGCAGCTCGCAGATCCTTGGATCCACTTGGCAGCCACCGTTCGGGCACCCGGTAGTCAACGCTCAGCGTGCGAACAGATACGTAGTCGGTGTTCTCCACCCACAGATTCATCACGCGGGTCCAGATGGCAGCCCGGCTGCCATTGTATGGCGCCTGCTTGAGAGCCGCCGCAGGGACATAGTTCTCGGTCCGCACCACGTTGTACAGATAGCGGAACGCCCGATCAAACGATTGGGCCTGCGCACCAAACTGATAGTCGGCACTGGCACTCAAGGTCAGACGCGAGCCAAACCCAAGCTGTGCCCCGAAGCTGCCGAACTTATCCGGCATGGGCTTGCCCAGATAATGCAGCTCCTGAATCTCCTTGATCGTCCCATCGGGATTGAAGACGGCATTGGCCCCCCGCAGGAACCCCACGGGATAGCCCTCCTGAACCACACCCTGCACCGTGCTCGCACCAAAACCGCTGATGGCAAACGGAGGTGTGCCATGCAGGTTGACAACCTCATTCTTCAGAGTGTTGTACGAAGCGTTGAGCGTCAGACGCCAGGCGGCATTGCTGACCGGCGTCGCCGTAGCCCGCAACTCGATGCCTCGATTGGAAATCTCACCCACGTTTGTCACCTGACTGATCTCGCCGGTGGATGGGGCGGGGGGAGCCGTGATCAGCGCATCCACGGTATTGGAGTGATACCAGCCCAATCCCAGGGTGGCCCGATTTCGCAGCAATGCGACATCCAGACCCGCCTCCAGCGTGCCGGTGCGCTCCGGCTTAAGGTCAGGATTCCCCGGCTGCCCAAATGTGGCGGCCTGCTTGCCATTGAACGAATTGATGGCGATCGTGCGATCGTTGGCAAAAGGCTGGGGGAACTGCCCGGCTACGCCATACGCACCGCGGATACGGATGTCCGTAACCAGATCTTCCGACAGCATTTTCCGAAACCAGTCCTCCGAACCCAGTGCCCACACCAGACCAACCTTAGGGTAGGCCTGCGCACCGGTGTTCGTGCCAAATGCAGTGTTCTTGTCCGCCCGCAACCCCAGCTCCATGGTATAGCGCTCTTTGTAGCTGATGTTGGTCTGGCCGAAGATTCCGTAGTTCGCCACCCTGTAGGCCACATCCGCCGACTGCGTTACGCCAGCGCCGGTAACCGTATACGCGCCATCCCTTACATTGGTCGCCCAATAGCCTACCTGAACATCGTCGTTCCGGAAAAGCTGCGCGCCTACAGAAGTGATGACAGAGAGGTCATCACCAATGGTTTCGCTATGCTGCGCACCCACATCAAAGGTGAACCCTGTATAGGTTCGCTCAAAGTTGGAGATGGAGCCCTGATCCACCGTCCCGGCCGGAAAAACGCGGGCGGAAATCAGGAACTCATTGGTAAGAACGGAACGTTCTCGGCTGAAACGACTGTTCAATCCAAAGGTAGCATGCGTCTTGATTGAACGTGTCGGGTCGAAGTCGATACGATGGGAGGTCTGGAACGCCCGCGTGAATACACGATTGTCCTGCAGGCGCTCATTGTCATCGACAAACTTCTTGAGGCTGTCATAGCCAGCAGGTCCAAGCGCATCGATGTTGCTGTCAAATCCATAGGCCGCTGAACGACCATCCTCCAGAACCCACAGCGAGGTATAGGCGCCGGCGTTCCCGTTCCGGAAACGAGGGGCGTCCGTCTCGTTGTAGGACATGGAGCCCTGGTACTTTGCCTTGCTGCCAATATTGGCGCCAACGCCGTTCCTGAAGCCGAAGGCACGGTTGTCACCATATACCCTCTGGCTCTGACTGGCGCGCACATTGCCCGACAAGCTGTATGTCAGTGCATTGTTGCCGCCTTCGATACCGCCTGTGTACTGCTGCGTAAATCCGTTCCGGTACAACAGATCCTTTGTGCGCTGGAAATAGAGAAACTGGGTCTGAGGTGTGTCATACCCGGTGCGCGCTTCGAAATAGCCTTTGGAACCCCCTGTGCTGCCCCGCGTGGTGAAGATCTGAATCACGCCGTTCGCTGCATCCGAACCGTAGAGGGTTGTCGCAGCACCGCCGGGGATAAACTCAATGCGGTCGATGTTGTCCATCGGAAGATCGGCGATGGCACTGGTTGCGGCCCCTTGGGATCGAACTCCGGAGGTATTCATGCCCAACGTGGCCATGGTGTTGAGATTGTCCATGCGCACGCCGTCCACATAGATCACGGGCGTTGAGTTGTTGCTCACCGAGGTGATGCCTCGCGTCCGGATGATTGATGTCGTTCCCGGCTGCCCGGAGGTCAGTCTGAGCTGCGCGCTCGGCAGATTGGCTTGAAGCATCTCATCGAGCCGCTTGGCGGGCGCCGACTCGATCTTCTCCGAGCTGACCACGTCGACCATGGTGGCGAGCCGGCGTTTGGAGATCTCGCCACCCTGACCGGTAACGATGACTGCATCCAAGTCCAGGGGCTGCACCTCCAGAGCAATATCCAACGTCATCGTCTGGCCAGCAGTCACGGTGACTGGGACCGCCTTGTTGGCATACCCTATCAAGCGAACATTGATGGTTCGCTCGCCAGCCGCCAGATCCATCAGACGGTAGCGTCCATCGGCCCCGCTGCGGACCACTCGGTCCCGGTTCTCATCAGAGTATATCTGGGCACTGGCCAGCGGTGTGCCGGAACGAATATCGGTTACACGACCGGTTACAATGCCGGTCCGACCTGCCGCAACCTGTGCTTGACCAGACCTGGCTCCTGGCAGGAGCAACACTGCGCTCAACAGCAGAGCAGGCCATCGGAAACCTCGTGTCATCACTAGCTCCTCGGTGGGGACGTCAGGCCGCCAGCGGTGGCGGCGGCGGGAGGGTTCAACACAGCAGCGAAAAAACAATGCCGTCGACAGCAGTACGTAATAATACTGGTTACCGGTAACTTCTCTGAGCGCCACGGTACCCGTCAAGTCGAACAGAGTGATGGCCAAGGCTGCCTACCGGAACCTCTGGCAACGGCGAGGGTCGGGGCTCGTCCATTGAGCCATGCTGGGTCCAGCGTTCGTAGTCTCACTGGGAACGCTGCGGAAGGTGTACTGGCTAGGGGAGGCCCGCGCGGTCCGGACCGGGGTAGGCCGGACCGCCGGCAATCCATACCGCTCACCCACATCAACATCATGATCAGATGGCACCGACCGGCCTACATCGAGTGGTCGTTTCGAGGAGTCGATGCAAGACGCCAACCACGAGTATCCGGCTCGACGCACAGTGGATGCCCCTCACGGCAAACCGCTCCTTCAGGCACGCGTCACGTATGCCCGTTCGTGCAGGATGGATGTATTACACGGACTTCAGCGGCAACCAGATCCGGGATGGCATAGCTGGACTCTGGACCGTGAATGGCGGACATTGCCGTGCATGCATTGCGGATGGCGATTGCCGCCCCGGCAACGAGTGATGATGCGTGAAGTGACCAAGAACACCGGTTGACCAATTTGCGCCCGGAAGGCCGAAATGCCAGCTGTGCCCACACCTATAGTCATGGCGACAGCACCGCTATGAAATTGCCTGGCCGAAATCACATCGAGCCGTCGCGTGGTGGCTCGCGCGTCATGAAACATGGTTGGGCCGTGGCCGGAGATCCTGGGCTGAACAAGGAACAGATACTCTGTCGATCAGATCAGGCCGATCAAGCTCGGCCGCGAGCTTGCCGTTGTCGAGGAACACGCCATCCGGAGCCGCATCATTCTGTCTCTTTACCGCGGCGCTAGGGTCGTCCACGAGACGGCGGCTGTTGATTTTCGGGGAATCCTCTCGCGCCGAGGACACCATGTACTTCGGCTTAAGCGCCAGGCTCGCTGCAGCGCCGAGACGTATGGCGCCATCCACGACCCGATTGACCGAGCGTTGGATCATTCGGTAGGTATTCCTACTGCATGTCCCCAAACCACCCTCGTCGCTCCATCCACTTCGCCAGTTCGAGCACGGGTACGATCGTCGCTGAGGCACCGACCAGGACACCCCATTCCATCGGTTGCAGGCCGACCGTGCCAAACGGCCCCTGCAGAGCGGGGACATGGACAATCAGTATCAGCAGCACGAGTTCCCAGAAGATGGCCAGGTTCAGCCACCGATTGGCGAACGGGCGATGCAAGACCGAGGTGCGGTCGGATCGGAAGTTGTACGCCTTCAAGAACTGGATCAGAGCCAGTGAAACAAAGGTCATCGCCATGGCTTCGGCGGTGCTTCGCCCGGCGTTGAGCGCCCAGGCGAAGATCCCAAGGTTGACCGCGGCGGACCATCCGCCGCCGACCAGCATCAGCGTGACCACCGGCCGGGTGAAGATACCCGTTCGCGGATTGCGTGGCGGACGGCGCATCAGGTCAGGCTCGGGCGGGTCGATCGCAAGCGCCAGCCCCGGTAGCCCATCGGTAGCCAGATTGACGTAGAGGATCTGCACCGCCGTCAGCGGCAACGGCAGGCCGAGTACCGTTGCCCCGGCCATAAGGCCAATCTCGCCGGCGTTCGACGACAGCAGAAACATCAGGTACTTCCGAATGTTGTCGAAGATCCTGCGTCCCTCTTCGACTGCGGCAACGATCGAGGCAAAATTGTCGTCGGTGAGCGTCATCGCGGCGGCCTCTCGCGCCACATCGGTACCGGCGATCCCCATCGCGACGCCAATATCGGCTTTCTTCAACGCTGGCGCGTCATTGACACCATCGCCCGTCATGGCGACAACATGTCCCCGCTTCTGCAGCGCAGTAACGACACGCAGCTTGTGCCCCGGCGTTACACGCGCGTACACATCAATGGCATCCACATCGTCATCGAGCGCGGCGTCGCTCATCGATTCGAGTTCAGGCCCTGTAAGGACTCTGCCCCTCTTCAGCACGCCAAGCTCATGCGCAATTGCCTGAGCCGTGATCGGATGGTCACCGGTGATCATCACAACGCGAATTCCGGCGCTTTCGCAGGTCTGGATTGCACCCCTGGCCTCCTCGCGTGGAGGGTCCATCATTCCCACCAGGCCAAGAAAGAGCATTCCCCGTTCCGCGCTCTCCCGAGTCGCGGCAGTCTTGCTGGCCACGGCCAGCACTCGGAGTGCCTTCTCGGCCATCCGGCGCGATTGCATCAGGATCGCCTCTCGACGGGAGGGATCCAGGCGTTCTTCGCCGTCTGCCGTGAGTTGCGACTGACAGCAATCCAGAATGACTTCAGGTGCGCCTTTGCTGTAAGCGACTACACTATCGCCCACCGAGTGCAACGTGGTCATGCGCCTGGCTTCCGACGTGAACGGAATTTCGTGGACGCGCGGGAATCGCGCCTCAAGATCGATCTTCTGCAAGCCGGCCTTGGCTGCCACCACCACCAACGCGCCTTCGGTTGGGTCGCCTTTGATATGCCATAGACCGTCCCTCTCGCCATGCACGATGTGCGCGTCGGAAGCAAGAGCGACGGCATGGAGCAACCGATCGAGCGGCGCGGATATATCGATTCGGCTGCCATCGACTGAGAACTCACCGTTCGGCTCGTACCCTGCTCCGGATACCTTCACGAGTCGATCCGCCACGTAAAGCTCACGCACGGTCATCTCGTCACGTGTGAGCGTGCCAGTCTTGTCGGAGCAGATGACGGACGTGCTGCCGAGCGTCTCGACAGCAGGCAGACGGCGTATGAGCGCACGCCGTTTGACCAACCTTTGAACGCCCCGGGCCAGCGAGATCGTGACCACCGCCGGCAGCGCCTCCGGCACGACCGCTACGGCCAGCGCGATTCCGAAGACCAGCATCCCGACAAATGGCTGACCACGGATCACGCCAAGCAGCGCGATGATCGCCACAATGACCACGGCCACCCGCGCCAGCACACGGCCCAGCTTGTCCAGATTCTCCTGTAGCGGCGTCCTGCTGATTTCTACCGTCTTTAGCGCATGGGCGATCCTGCCGAACTCCGTCCTGGTACCGGTTGCAACAACCATGCCGCGACCGCGGCCAGACGTCGCGGCCGTACCTGCGTAGGCCATGTTCCGGCGATCAGCCAGCGTCAGTTCAATCCTGGCAAGTGGGGCGCTCCGTTTTTCCACCGGAACAGACTCGCCTGTAAGCGCGGCTTCCTGGATATGCAGGTTAACGGCTTCAGTTACTCTCACGTCGGCTGGGATCCGGTTACCTGCACTCAGGATCACGACATCCCCTGGCACGAGCTCCCGCGCCGCCACCTCGGTCTCCTCTCCATCGCGCAGGACCGTCGCCGTCGGAGCGGTCATCCACCCAAGCGCCTCAAGCGCGCGTTCGGCCCGATATTCCTGTATGAAGCCGAGCCCCACTGCGAAAAAGACGATCAGGGTAATTGCAATGGCTTCCACGCCGTGACCGAGATAGGCGGACAGCGCCGTCGCCACCAGAAGGATGACGACGAGTACGTTCCGGAACTGCTCGCGAAAGGTGATCCAGGCAGAGATGCGGTGCGCAACCTCCAGCTCGTTCAGCCCGCACTCGAGCCGGCGTCGCGACGCTTCGGCCGCGGTCAACCCGGAATGGGAGGACTCGAGACGGGACGCCACTTCTTCAGCCGGAAGCTGATGCCACGAGCTGTGCATCACAGCTTCGCGTGGCAATTGCACCAATGCCTCATATGTGTCGGTCGGTGCAGTCAGTCACGGACGATCCGCACTTCGATAACGCGTAGAATGTGACGAGCGTATTCTGTTGTCGGCAATCGTTATCAATCGATACGAAGTTGCGTTCTGCTCAGAGCCAACAGCACCGCTGCCTTGACGAGGTTCATGAATGCGGAATCGCACTTACGGATATCAATTGCACGCCTGGCGCCAGCTTCCAGGCTAGCGTTCAAGAGCCTGGATGAATCCATTTCACTTCCTCGACAACTTCCGGGTCCGCTTGTTTAGTGATAGCGCGGATCCTGGCCGGAGTTTCGCCTCGCCAATCACCAAGGCTCCTGATCTTTTCGTCGATTCGATTTGCAGTCGAACCTGCATCAGCGTTCTGAACATCTCCTGCCAAAGTCATGGGACAGCAGCTACCGAGACGGAAATCTGCAGCCCCACCTGCGTGATCCTCAGTAGTTGGATGCCAAACGTTCGAGCTCAGGCTGCTGTCTGTCAGGATCGTCTGGCACCTGCAGCAACTGATCGTGCCAAGCTCCCACTGGATTACCGACTCCATTTGATCTGGAACTCAATTTCTTCTGCACCGTCCTCGCGCTCGTGCTCAATATTGAACACCGCACTGGCCGGGACATAAATGCGCTCCCCGGCAATCTGAATCTCGAAGCGCTCGTCGCGCTCAATGGCATCAGCCAACCTGCGCAGCTTCTGGACGAACTCATCTTTCGGGTAAGACTTTTCAATATCCCTGTTCCGTTTCTCTGACACGGTTCTGCCCCTGCGAGATGGAGGGTCGATCATCTTGCCGTATAACGAAAATATAGGCGTTCGAGAGCCCCTGCAGTGGGATGACCGGTTGGCTGCAGCAATTTGTCGGGCATCACTGCTCGATCAACGGCAGCAGGCGGGAATCTTCCAGCGCTGCTGTGCGATGGCCAATGCCCAGCAGGTAACTCTGGTCGGAGGCAAATGCGAGAAACGACGCCAGGCTGGCCTGACGCACCAGCATGGCAGCATCCCACCTCTCGTCGTCCGGCCCGATCAGGTACCTGTCGCCGCTTCCATAAAACATGACCTCGCCTCCCGACTTGGCAAGGAACGGCTGCGTGTGAACCATGTAAAGCCGGAATGCTGCTTCACCGCTGATTGGGCCGATTGGAGCCAAATGCGGGCTATCCGAATAGTCGGCAAATTTCCGGAACCGCATCAGGTTAAGCATTACCACCGGTCCCTCAATGTTGCGACTGAAGAACTCGCGCCCCGCCTCTTGCGTCACCTCGAGGTGTGTCCGACGTGAATGATCCAACATGGTCTCTTCTCAGTGGTGTCTACCGTCCGCTGCAAGCTGTACCGACTTTCGGAGCGAACGAATAATTAGTCGCTTGCGGAGCGATCTGCCAATTCGTCCGTTGGCAGCGAGTACAAGTCCTGTTGAGGCCGAAAGAATAGAGCGTGCGAAGAGCGCCGCTGTTGCTGATTTCTTCTGCCGCGCTGAGCTTCACGACCTGATGCGATGCGACCCGAGCGTGACGAGAACGCTCGGGAAATACGCAAAGTGCCAACGAGATGAGCATCATCATGCCTGACAGTCGGTTTCGCAACTCACGGCATATTCCCTGGCGGAACGGCCAACATCCGTAACAATTAGCTGCCGTGCCAGGGACGCTGATTGCTACGACTGAGACGGCGATGCGATGCCACGAATCCGACGCTGAAGCTAAGCCGACGTCTTGATGGAGCCAGCGGTGTTGAGGTGTCGGGCTACAAGGGATGGCCCTGCACGGGTATGCTCAAGGGCCAGTACTGAGCTCCTATTTCGACAACCTGACCACCTGAAAATCAACATCTGGTGCCGGCTGTCCGGGGGGAGCAACATCAAAGCGCCCATTCAGGACATATAGTGATCCGCCCAGCTCAGCCACCGCAGTTGGAAACGCGAAATTGGTATTGGTCAATACCTGCACCCGCACTGCCGATGCGAACGTAGTCTTGTTCAGATCGACAACACTGACTTGGTCCGGTGCCGCCTGCACGACATAAAGCCTGTAACCGCTCAGGATAATGCCATCGCCGTAGGCCAACGGTTGGTCGAGCTGAATATGTAGCGCTGCGCCAGTCCGGGGATCTACGCTGTAAATGGCTCCCTCACCGGAGTTCATGAGGATCAGGCGACTTTCATCGGGCGTGACGGCAATACCTGTAGCATTGAAATCGCCGCTGGTGTCAAAGTGATAGTCGCCAGTCAGAGGTACGGCCTGCACCGCTGCTGACGGGCTCGGGGATCCGTTGGAACCAAGCGGGAGCCGATAAACGACTGGCTGGAAAGAATCCGTAAAGTAGGCAGCATCCCTGGCTATGACGACGTCATTAATAAGTGTCGCACCCACGGCTACGTCGGCCGGCTGGGCCAATTGATATGTGGCCACCGAGGCACCGGTTTCAGCGTTATAGACATAGGCCTGGCCCGTGAATCCGCCGGCCACAAAAAGAAGATTGGTCCGCGAGTCGAACTTCATCCCGGTTGCGCTGCGCTCAGCGTTCGCGCTTACCACAATAGAACCGGTACCTGCCGCAACATCGCCTTTCCAGATGGCCCCGGTAAGGAGTGAGCCAACATAGAGTGTCGTTCCTTTGCCGAACGCCATACCTTCAGGGGCGAACCCTTGAGGAAGGTTGACCACATCGGGATAGTCCGCATCGGGAGAGGTGAGATCCTTGTTGCAACTGCACAGCATGGTGCACAGGACGAGGACAGAAATGACCGAGGTGCGCATGATGGGCTCCTGTCTGAGGGACGCGGCCTTGGCAATGTCTGACCGGTTGCCAGCCGGACAGGTTCACAGCCATGTTTTTGACATGCCGTAAAGACAAACGCGCATATTCTCCTCCGATCGTGCAATTCCGCTTGACACTCATCGTGGTGAGGCCGCCTTGGGCCTGCAGATCGCAGATGAGCGTGGAGGGGATGGGTGCGTGAGGAAGAGAACCGCCCCCCGTGCAAATTGGTGGATTCCCATGAGACTCCAGTCGAGCGGTGCAGATGAGCGCGGCAACAAGTCGGATCCGGCCGACGGAGGCTCTTTACACACTTCTTCGCCTCCTGCCGAACGAGAGATCAATGCCGCCTTGGAGGCAATCCGGAGAAGTGCTCCGGCGGAGATTGATCACATCATTCCCGAGGTCTATGCCGAGCTCAGGCGAATTGCGCACCGGCAACTTGCCTCAGAGGCGACGGGTCACACCCTTTCGACCACTGCGCTGGTGAACGAGGCCTATCTCCGACTCTCCGACCAGAGGCAGAGGGGATGGCAGAGCTCATCCCAGTTTCTCGTTATCGCCAGCCTGGTCATGCGTCGGATTCTGATTGACTATGCCAGACGATACAGCGCCCAGCGTAGGGGAGGCACGGCGAAGCCGATCATGCTCTCACTGGATGCGCCTGATGGCTCGGTGATGATCCCGGTCAAGGAGCGAAGCGACGAGTTGCTGGCTCTCGACGAGGCACTCGAATGCCTGAGCAGGATCGACCCCAGAGCAGCACGTGTGGTGGAGTGCCGTTTCTTCGGCGGACTCAGCGAACCTGAGACAGCTGCTGCACTCAACGTGTCCGTACGCACGGTTTCAGGTGATTGGCGGATGGCGCGTGCGTGGCTCTACCAACAGTTGCAGGCAAGCGATCCCTGACAATGAAAGAGTCAGATCGTGATGCATTCTCAGATCGCGAATGCTGGACCCGGATCCGCGAGCTCACCGAGTCTGCACTTGACCTGCGCGGCGAACTCCGCGAACGATTTCTTGATGCTCGGTGTGCCGGAAAACCTGACCTTAGACGCCACATAGAGGCACAGATTGCAGCGTGCGCAGAAGTGGAGGCGCAGCGCCACTTTCTCGAAACACCTGCCGTAGCGCTGATGGCTCACCTTCTGTCAGATCAAAGCGCCGTCATTGGTTCACAACCAGTTATCATCGAAGAGCAATTGCGGCATGGACTTGCCGCGCGATATGCCGTGGAGCGCGAAGTTGGACGGGGCGGTACAGCCACGGTATTCCTTGCCCGCGATCTCGTCCATCACCGACTCGTTGCGATCAAGGTCCTGGACCCGTCAATTGGCAGTTCGCTAGGTACTGAACGCTTCTTGCGTGAAATTCGTGTGACGGCTGGTCTGACGCATCCTCATATCCTCCCGCTGCACGACTCCGGAACATGTGAGGGATTGCTCTATTACGTCATGCCGTTTGTGGATGACGAGAACCTTCGCGGGTATCTTGCCAGTAACGGCCGCATGGCCCTGCCTGCAGCTGTCCGCCTGTTGCGCGACGTGGCGAGTGCGCTTGCCTATGCACATCGCGAGGGAATCGTCCATCGCGACATCAAACCGGCCAACATTCTCCTCATGGATGGTCATGCTGTTGTCGCCGATTTCGGAATCGCACGTGCCGTCCATCAGGCAAGGGGCACACAGGAGAGAGGAGTCAACGAGATAACCTGCCCGACCTCGAGACGAGACAGCTACACACTCACGGCCCAGGGGAGCTCGCCCGGAACACCGGCATACATGTCGCCGGAACAGGCACGTGGCTATATCGAAATTGATCACCGGATTGATCTTTACTCATTCGGTATCGTAGCATATGAG
>CAYSKN010000026.1:0-18745 GCA_964431565.1 uncultured Gemmatimonas sp. | reverse complement strand
TCAATCCGGAGACTCGCATTCCGTTCGGTGTGGGTGAGGACGCGCCCACCTGCTCCAATTCCTCACGGCAGTATCGTGTGACCCTCAAGATCTTCAATGTTCTTGCCGGGTATGTCGCGACACCAGTCCTGCAGGGTGGATCAAACGGAGTGGCCGGTGGTCAACCGCTGGAAAATCTGCCGATCACTTGCGGCCAGTACGTGGCCTATTGGGATGGCAAAGTCCAAGCAACCGGGCGGGAGGCTGCCTCAGGCATGTATCTGTATCGCCTTGAGGTGGATGGCGTGCCGCTGGTAGGGAAGATGGTCAACATGAAGTGAGCCCGAAGCCATCGGGCACCACGAGACCCGTTTGACTGAATGTTGCGCCCCGGGTGAGCGGACCCGGGGCGCAACTTTTTCTGGACGTTGCCGGCCCGATGCCGAGGGCCGGCTGGTATGCAGGGTTGTGTCCTTCGCCTTCTGGGGTCGACTGTCACAGCATCCACGCACACTGCTGATTTGTCAGTAGGTCACGACAACACAGGCGTTATGCCATTCCGGGTGTGCATATTTGGCGTACGGCGCACGGCACTGCGGTTGCCATGACACAGCATCATGATCAATCCAGACCGACTCACTGTGAAGAGCGCTGAAGCGCTCAACGATGCTGTCTCCATTGCCCGCAAGGCGGGTAATCCGCTCGTCTACGATCTTCATCTCCTGCTGGCGCTTCTCGCGCAGGATGATGGAATCGTGGTGCCTGTGCTTCAGCGGTTGGGCCTCAATGTCACCGGCCTTCGCACCAACGCGGAGCAGGAGGTCGCGCGATACGCCAGGCAATCCGATGCCCAGCCGACGCTCAGTCGCGAACTTTCACAGGTATTCGACGGGGCAGAAAGTGAAGCGAAGGCGCTTGGTGACGAATATGTATCTACTGAGCACCTGCTTCTGGCTCTCGCCGATGCCAAGGGCACGGACAGCCTGCGACTTCTCGCAGGGGCCGGAGCCAATCGGCAGACGCTGCTGGAGGCGCTCAAGCTGGTGCGTGGCGCGCACAGGGTCACTGATCAGAGTCCGGAGCAGCAGTACCAGGCACTGCAGAAATTCACCCACGATCTCACCGAGTTGGCGCGCAAGGGCAAGCTTGATCCCGTCATCGGACGGGATGAGGAAATCCGGCGTGTCGTTCAGGTGCTTTCGCGGCGTACCAAGAACAATCCGGTGCTTATTGGTGAACCTGGTGTCGGCAAGACAGCCATAGCTGAGGGCCTCGCACAGCGTATCGTCAGCGGCGATGTGCCGGAGGGGCTTCGTGACAAGCGACTCGTCTCGCTGGACCTCGGCGCGCTGATCGCCGGAGCGAAGTTTCGCGGTGAGTTCGAGGAGCGGCTCAAGGCCGTACTCAAGGAGATCACCAGTGCCGAAGGCCTCTACATTGTGTTCATCGATGAACTGCACACCCTGGTGGGTGCAGGTAAGGCTGAAGGAAGTATGGATGCCGGCAACATGCTCAAGCCCATGCTGGCACGCGGTGAGCTGAGGGTGGTGGGTGCCACGACACTCGATGAATACCGTCAGCATGTTGAAAAGGACGCGGCCCTTGAGCGGCGTTTCCAGCCGGTGTACGTGGGCGAACCCAGCGTGGAGAGTACGATCGCAATCCTGCGTGGCCTCAAGGAGCGCTACGAGGTGCACCATGGTGTGCGTATCACTGACGGCGCCGTGGTGGCGGCGGCTACGCTGTCAAATCGCTACATCGGTGATCGCTTCCTCCCCGACAAGGCAATCGATCTTATTGACGAGGCATCGTCGAGGCTGCGGATCGAGATCGATTCGGTGCCACAGGAGATCGACGAGGTCGAACGGCGCATCGTGCAGCTCGGTATCGAGAAGGCTGCATTGCAGAAGGAGAGTGATCCGGCGTCAGTGGAGCGGCGTCAGAATCTCGAACGTGAACTGGCTGACAAGAACGAGCAGGCTGCAGCCATGCGCGCCCAGTGGCAGCAGGAGAAGGACATACTCGGTTCCGTTGGCCGCATCAAGCAGGACATAGAGCAGGCCCGGTTCGAAGCCGAGCGGGCAACCCGCTCGGGTGATCTGAACAAGGCAGCCGAGATCACATATGGCAAGGTGCCACAGCTCGAACGCCAGATGAAGGAAGTCGAGGCACGGCTGGCGAGTGAGGCCGGAAGGCCGCAGTTCCTCAAGGAGGAAGTGGGCGCTGACGATGTGGCGGAAGTGGTGGCACGGTGGACTGGTATTCCGGTCACCCGCATGCTCGAATCCGAGCGTGAGCGCCTCACAAGACTAGAGGCTGTCCTCTCTACGCGGGTGATAGGACAGGAGGAGGCCGTTCGTGCGGTGTCGAATGCTGTTCGCCGTTCGCGTGCCGGCCTGCAGGACCCCAACAGGCCCATTGGCTCGTTCATCTTTCTTGGCCCCACAGGTGTCGGCAAGACAGAGACGGCACGTGCGCTCGCCGAGTTTCTGTTCGACGACGAGCGTGCGATGGTGCGAATAGACATGTCTGAGTATATGGAGAAGCACGCGGTTGCCCGACTGATCGGTGCACCCCCCGGCTACGTTGGTTACGAGGAGGGTGGGCAGCTCACCGAAGCAGTGCGGCGCCGGCCATATTCGGTGATCCTGTTCGATGAGATCGAGAAGGCGCATCCGGATGTTTTCAACATCCTGCTCCAACTGCTCGACGACGGACGTCTGACGGATTCCCAAGGGCGCACCGTTGATTTCCGCAATGCGGTAGTCATCATGACGTCCAACGTCGGCAGTCAGCTGATTCTGGATCATGGCCATGGCGGCCGCACATCGTGGGACCGGATCGAGCAGGAAGTGCTTGGTGCTCTACGCGGTGTCTTCAAGCCCGAATTCCTTAATCGTGTGGACGATGTGGTCGTGTTCCATCCACTCGGGCGTGGCGAACTGGATCGCATAGTCGATCTCCAGCTGGCGCACCTCGAGAAGCTGCTGGCAGACCGCAAGCTCTCATTGCTGCTCACGAGCGAGGCAAGGAAGTACTTGGCGGATTCCGGCTACGATCCGGCGTTCGGCGCACGACCGCTCAAGAGGGCAGTACAGCGGCTGCTTCAGAATCCGCTGGCCCTTGCGGTACTGGAAGGGCAGTTCAAGGATGGTGACACGATAGTGGCCGATGTCGCCTCGGGTGGTGATGCACTGGTCTTCTCGCACGCCACATCCTCCAGGTAGTCCGGGCGACATTCCCAACAATGATCACACCAGTCCCGGCGAACGTGCTCGATGCCATGCAGGTTGCTCTGCACGAAGCGGGGCTGGCTGCCGCTGCAGGTGAGGTGCCGGTTGGCGCTGTTATGATGCACACGACAACCGGCAGGATCTTCGCGCTGGCACAGAACCGCATGCGTCGTGATGCGGACGCCACGGCGCATGCAGAGCTGTTGGCGCTGCGCGCGGCAGCGCAATTGGCGGAGCGCCTGCCGCTGGGGGAATGCACTCTTGTCGTGACTCTCGAACCATGCGCCATGTGCGCTGGGGCAACAGTGCTTGCCAGGCTTGGCACACTGGTGTTCGGGGCCTGGGATGAGAAGGCTGGAATGTGCGGAAGCGTGGGTGACATCGTCCGCCATCCTCGCCTCAATCACCACCCGCGTGTACGGGGCGGCGTTCTGGCTGACGATTGTGGTGCGCTGCTGCAGAGGTTCTTCAGGGAACGACGCTGAACCTGATGGACAGACAGCTTTTTCGACTGTATAGGGATCGTTGTGAACATGTCCCCCTCACTTTCCATGCTCATGGCCCGCTGCCCGTCCACGATTCGCGCCACGGCCTTCGCCTCTGTGGTTTCACTGATGGCATGCAATGGTGAAGCACCGCTTCCCTCGCCTGCGCATCCCGCATTTCAGGCGATCTCCCTGACGGGTGACACACTGAATGCACTACCACTGCCTGCAGATACACATTCTCATTATGAGGATCAACTTGCCGAGGCTCGGCGCGCCTACGAACACACTCCTGCCAACGCGGACTCCATCGTGTGGTACGGCCGCCGACTTGGCTATCTGGGTCAGTACCGGGAGGCGATCGAGGTGTTCAGCAAGGGCCTGACTATCCATCCGGATGATCCGAGGCTGTACCGACATCGAGGACATCGATACATCTCGGTGCGTGAGTTTGCTGCGGCGGTCGCCGACCTCACGAAAGCCAGCGACCTCGTTGTCGACCAGCCGGACCTGACCGAGCCCGATGGACAGCCCAACGCACAGAACATTCCTGTGAGTACGCTGCAGTCCAACATCCGGTACCATCTGGCCCTGGCGCATTATCTACTTGCGGATTTTGACAGGGCAGCGGAGATAGCGCAGAGTGAGGTTTCTGCAGCAGACAATGACGATCGTACCGTGGCCATGGCGCACTGGCTGTACATGTCGCTGCGTCGCGCCGGAAGGGATTCTGCAGCAGAGGCTGTGCTTGCTCCAATCACGCGCGACATGGGCGTCATTGAGAACCACGTGTATCATCGACTGCTTCTGCTCTACAAGGGTCTACTGCCGCTTGATTCGCTTTTTTCCACCGATGTTGATGGTACCCCGTCGGTGACAGACGTGGCTGCTGCGTATGGCGTGGGAAACTGGTACTGGTATAACGGCCGCAGGGACCAAGCAACAGCGATCTGGCGTCGGATCGTCGATGGCGGTCAGTGGGCAGCATTCGGCGCCATCGCTGCCGAAGCGGAGCTGGCGAGACTCGAAGGACTGATCCGCTAGCGCGCAGCAAGTGATGGTCCGCACGACAGGGGGGACGGCGGATTAGCATTCGTCTCTCTCGTTTGTCTGCTGTGCATATGCCTGGCTTCAGTAGCCGCGAATGCGGTCCACCGTCCACTTGGGCCATTCGCCCTGGGCAAGGGAGTCGAGGCATTCGAGGAATCCGTTGGCTGCACCGGAGACGGTGGTGAGCCCGGAGATGTGGGGCGAGATGATCGCCCGCGGATCCTTCCAGAGGAGGGAGGTGGCAGGCAGAGGTTCCTTGACGAAAACATCGAGTGCAACCGCACGCAGCCAGCCACGGTCGAGGGCTTCGGGCAGAGCATCTTCGTCCACAACCGCACCGCGCCCCGCATTCAGCAGCGCTGCGCCATGGCATCGGGACAGTAGGTCCCGAGACACCAGTCCACGCGTTAAGGGAGTGTTGGGAAGGCTGCTGATGATCCAGCGAGCGGCGCCCACCAGATCCGGCAGGGCGTCGGCTCGATGGACCGAGTGAAATGCGGCGTGTGGTGACTGTCCCGAGCGTGAGACGCCGATGACTTCGCAACCAAGTGCGTGAAGTGATGAAGCTATAGCCGTTCCTATGTCGCCGGTACCAAGCAACAGTGCGCGGGTCCCGGCAACCGGTTCTATATCCCGGGGCGCCCAGCTGCATTGGCTCTGCGCGGCCATGAGCGAAGGCATCTGTTGTTGAATCGCGAAGACCCGAGCCACCACCCATTCGCTGATCATCGGACCGAATGACTCCGATGAGCGGGTGAGGAGTATACCCGGATCGAGCGCTGGCTCACGGAGCCACACATCGACCCCCGCCCCCGTACTGTGCACCCAGCGTACGTTACCCAAGTTGCGAGCCCCTCTGGGTCGACCGAAGCCCACGAAGACCTCGGCCTCGCTCAGGTCTGCATCGGTTATGGACCCTGGAATAGCGCCACGGATGCTGAGATCGGGCCTTCGCGCCCGGATCAGGTCGGCGATACCGACGTGCAGCGGACTGCCGATGAGGATGTGTTTAGGTGTGAACGGCAGGGTGATGGGAAGCACGGCGCATGGGGGTAGATGGAATCATGGGCCACTATACGGACGAATGGACCGGATAGACAGCCATGGATGGGGAAACCTGTATGCTGTCCTCAGTCAGGGCGAGTGGGAATGACTGACCTGTAGTGGTGTGATTACTGTGACACGGACAAGGAAATCATACCAGGGACATCATTGCCATTCTGACTGGAATCGATGAGTTGTTTGCGTCCGGACTGGCCAAGGCACATGGCTACGGCCCCGTTCGATCTGTCTCGGCCGCGCGGGGCGCCGCTGAGCATCGCCGGGGGCCGTTTGCTGTCAACCTCGGTCGTACCCGGTCGGACTTGATCGATCTGGCAATTCATGCTAACTAGTAAGGCTTGTGGATTTGGGGGCCATCAGGCAAACCGGACGGCCCCAATTCCTAGGACAGGTGGCCGAGTGGTTGAAGGCACCGGTCTCGAAAACCGGCATACCGGCAACGGTATCGTGAGTTCGAATCTCACCCTGTCCGCTGAGTTGAAGGCTGGTTGCATGTGGGTAGATGGTGCGCAGTCGTGGCAGGATTACGGCGGCGTGCATTTATGAAGATGTGTTCCCGGATGGGTGGCCGAGTGGTTTAAGGCGCACGCCTGGAAAGCGTGTGGGGGTTTCAAGCCCCTCGCGAGTTCGAATCTCGCCCCATCCGCTGCAGCTACAACGACCTGCGCCACCTTTCCGGTGGCTCGGGTCGTCTTGTCTTGGTGGCAATAGATACAGATGATGATCGAAGGCTGTTGCTTCCGTTCACGGACCTTCGTGTGGTCATTAGTGGGGGCCCTGCCCAGCTTCACAATGATGGCCGAAGGATTGCTGTGAGGCGCCCGCTGGGCTCCCACCCATCCATCCTAGAGATATGGCTGCGCCAGCCACACAGCACTGTCACGGAGCCGCACCCAGAGTGGACGTGCAGCGAGTTCGCTTCGCCTTGGTTCGCGACTCCCTTGAGCCTTGCCGTCAATGACTGCATCCAGTTGTGAGGCAAGTTCTTCACTATAGCACTCCACCACATGCTCGAAATTCAACCGCAGTGAGCGCGGATCCCAGTTGGCGGACCCAATTAGCGACCACAGTCCATCCACCGTCATGAGCTTGGAGTGATCGAACGGTGGCGGAGTGAGAAAGACACGGCATCCGCCGCGCAGTACATGATCGAGCTGGGCGGTCTGAGCCCATTGCACGAGCCTGAGATTTCCCTTGGACGGCAGATAGATCTCGACTTCCACTCCGCGCATGGCTGTGACATTGAGTGCATCGATCAATCCGGGGTCGGGCAGAAAGTACGGAGTGACAATACGCACACGCTGTCGCGCCTGAGCAAGCGCCCCCTGCAGCGCAATCGGAAGAGCTCCTTTGGTTTCGTCCGGACCATCTGCGATCCCCCGGGCAATAGTCGAACCGACAGGCTTCGGAGTAGGAAACCAGCAATCACCCACCAGCTCTTCGTGTGTGCAGAAATGCCAGTCGAATACGAATGCCCGCTGGATTTGCTCGACAACAGGACCTCGCACCTTGAAGTGCATGTCACGTGTGGCTGCCGCGGGCGGCGCGGTAGCAATGACACACTGATCGCGGACATTGAGCCCCCCTGTGAATGCGGTGGTTCCGTCAACCGTCAGCAGCTTGCGGTGGTTGCGGAGGTTGGAATAGGGGTTGGGGAGCGGTATGCGTGAACGGAGAAAAAGCTCCACCCGGATGTTCCGTTTACGCAAGTCGCCGACAATCGATGGTCTTGAATATCTGGCTCCGAGCGCATCGATCATTACCCTCACTTCTACGCGGCGCGTTACTGCCTCCGCCAGTGCCTCCATGAACTCATCTGCCACCCTTCCGCGATCAAAGATGTAAGTGGCGAAACCAACACTTCGCCTGGCTCTGCGTATCGCCTCAAGCATGGCAGGATACGCTTCGTCACCATTAACGAGAGGCACAATCGAGTTGCCGCCAACCAGCGGCTCCAGTGAGATCACCGATGTAAGACTCGCCAGCGGTTCCCAGCCACTGGGCGCCTCGGCCTGGTTCGCTGCAGCGAGGCGGTCATTCATGACGACTGCGGCGTGCCATGCCGCTGTATGTTCCCGGCGGTCGTGACGGATTCGGCCGGCGAGTCGCCGGATCCGGTTGATGCCGAACAGGACATAGGTGAGCGGGCCAAGGAATGGGGCCAGCCAGACAAGGCCGGTCCAGCCTATGGCAGCCCGGACATTGCTCTTGGTCAGCAGAATGTGTGCGGTTGCCACAATTGCAAGGATGGAATGCAGCAGACCAGCTGCCAGTTCACGCAGAAACAGGCTGTCCATTCAACTGATCGGAGAAGTCCATGCGTGGTTGCGCATCATGCACCTTCAGCCCGGTACCGTTTCGGATGGGAACGCAGGAACCCTATAACGATCCAGATAGTGAAAATATCCCAGTTTCCTTTCGGAAATTGAACAGATGGCAGAGCAGGTGCTGCGAGGCACATTCTGCTGAAAGCGAAACTCCCCGGGTAGACGTACAGCAGCGTGTCAGCCCGCCGGAATCTGTGATCCTGACTCGATCATCTGTTCTTGCCACGTCATGTACTTGGTGTGTTCCGCTCGGGATCATCGCGGGCAGGAGCAGCTACATGTGCCCGGGTTGCATGTGGTTTCTCCCGGATATGCCTTGGCCGCGGCATGCGTGACCGCAGCGTTAGAGGCACTTGCCATGTTCGCAGTTCTTGTTGACTGTCGACTGAGTGGCACCTGATTCAGCGTCTGCCTCCATCGCCAGGGTGCGGTCTTGGTGATGACATATCCTCCGGCAGCCTCGGTGTGCTTCAGCTGCTTACAAGTGACTCCTGCTCCGAATCCCTGATCCCCGTATGACCCCCCTTCCGTCATCGGCTATTCCTGAAGCTGAGACGACCTCAGCCTTGAACGTGTGTTGACGCCAATGCTGCTGACCACCGTATGCACACCCGTGGCAATCCTGGTGATTGCGCTGCCCGCTACGAAGAAATTTCCTAGGCACATAGTGGGTTCGTAGAATGAAACGGTACTCTGTTCCACCGGCGTGGATCAGCCCGGCCTGGATACTGTCAGAATACACGGGGCGTGGCGCTGCCGCAGTAGTGGTGATTGTCACTCCGGCCAGAACAGTGACGATACCGAGTAATCTGCGATCCACTGCGTCGGATGGTGCACCCCCGCAGTCCGGACCAAGGTGGTCGATTCCACACGCTGTGAACCACCCGAGCTGGTGCGCTGGCTCAGGCATTCCACCTATTGTTCGAGCTGGCCGGTCCCGGGCGGTGTTGTCCGGTCGGGTGCAGGATGAAGAGCGTTGGGACCCACCAGCCTTGCAGAGTCGGTCCGGCTCTGTCCTTGTTCCAGCCGAAGCTGGAGGGTTGTCCGCAGGCGGGAAGCGAGCGCGTCGCAACCTATGAGACTCGCCAGAGCACCATGGTCTATCACAGTAGAGTGCCTAAGCCTGCTGACACGGGCAACTGTCCATTGTGCGAACGGCCGATCCTCTACTCTGATCACATCCCCTTCACCGATGTGACCGGTTTCCAATACACGGTAGTACCAGCCTGTACGGGCGCTCTGTTGCACCCGAGCCGCCAGACAGTGCAGGCGCCACCGCCGCGCGATTTTCCAACAGGGACTGCGCGGTTGCGTAACCTGCAGCATGGCCGTGCCGATGCGGTGGACATCCCCGATCGCCACGTCCTCCTCTTTCCATGCGGTCACCACGAGGTTCTCTCCGAAACCGCCCGGACCCAATTGCTTGAGCAGATCGGGGTCCATCAAGTCCTCAAGTTCACTTTGCCACTGCGGATAGTGACCGGCAGCATAGGCGAGTACTGCTTTGTCCGGACCTCCGTGGCTGGTGAGGTCGGCCTGGCCGTCGCCGTCAAGGTTCAGCGCGCCCACATGCACGGGCCCGATTACACGCCTCTTGTAGTAACCGGTTGTCCATGACCTGTCGAAGACTGTCGCTGCATCAGGTACGCCAACGAGGCGGGGGAGCCCGACAAAGACGCCCGCTATGAGGGCGTCCGACTCAAACGGAGTCGCTCGTTCGCCCATGAGTGCCTGTGTGATCGGGAGCCGACTCGCGCTGAGCAGAATTCACTTTTCTCTCCCTGTCCAAGGATGTACTACCACCCTGCGATCCTCGCTAGAACAGCACGGCAGCCATGCGTCGCCTGGTGTCACGCAACAGTTCTTCATCAGCTACTGTCTGCAACGCCTCGAGCAGCACGGCCCTTGCTGGTGGCTCGTCCTGTTCCCTCTGCCAACGGAGAGCTTCGAGCAGGATATCCAGACCCTCCGCGGTGCGGCCGGTGAGCACTGCCTCGGCTCCCAGGCGCACAGGGTCGCCATCGGGCAGGCCCGTAGTGGTCGCGGCCAACGCAAGCCTTGCCCGTGCGCGCACGGCGCGCGGATCGGCATATTCTGCTGCAGGCAACGCTTCGAGCGCAACGCGAGCCTTGTCACCCTCACCGGCTTCGTCCAGCGCAAGCGCCAGCAATAGGTGCAGGTCGGTTCTCTCCGGATCGGCGTGAATCGCCGCCTCAAGTTCGATCACACGCTGAGCGGGATCCTCCACCCACGTCTCCACCTGACCGCCCTTGGTGACACCGTTGCTTGCGAGAAAACTGCGAATTCTCCCCTCGGGAAGTGCTCCCGGAAATCCAGCCACCACCTTGCCACCCTTGAACAGCATCACGGTGGGAATGGATCGGATCTTGAACTGGATGGCGAGCTCCTGCTCCCTGTCGGTATCCACCTTGGCCAGAATGAATCCACCCTCAAACTCGCGGGCAAGCTTCTCGAGTACAGGACCCAGAATCCGGCAGGGGCCACACCAAGTGGCCCAGAAGTCGACCAGCACCGGAACTTCGTCCGATCGTTCGAGGACGATATCAGCAAAGGTCGCAGTCGTAACGTCTTCTGTGTAAGTCGAATCTGCCATGGATGATAAAGATAAGCGACCGAAGGCATTCCGTGTTTTGCTGTACCGCGGTACACCCGATATATCATTCCGGGACCATTTCTACGGAGGAGTATCGCAATGGGCGTGGAACCAGCAGGTGAGGTCTTGCCGGACCTCGCGCAGGGAGTGACGCTCGCGGACTTCGATGATCGGGGCCTGCTCAAGGGTCGTGTCGGTGATGAGACTGTGCTGCTGGCACACGTCAACGGGGAAGTGTACGCGGTTGGTGCATCGTGCACGCATTACGGCGGTCCGCTCGATCAGGGTCTTGTTGTCGGCGACACGGTGCGATGCCCGTGGCATCATGCCTGCTTTTCGCTGCGTACTGGTGAGGCTCTCGGGGCTCCTGCTTTTGATCCGGTACCCTGCTGGCACGTGGTGAGGAAGGGAGATCTGGTCGCAGTGCGTGAGCGTGTTTCTGCAACGCCTGCCGTTCACACGCCACTGTCGACTTCGTCTGGCCATCGCATCGTTATCGTGGGCGGAGGGGCAGCTGGCTTTGCGTGTGCAGAGATGCTGCGGCGGCGTGGTCACGATGGGAGCATCACCATGCTGAGCGATGATTCCGACGCACCCTGCGACCGACCCAACCTGTCCAAGGACTACCTCGCTGGCAATGCACCCGAGGAATGGATCCCCTTGCGCAGTAGCGAGTTCTATACCGAGAACCGGATTGATCTCCGGCTGGGAACTCGGGTGACATCAATCGATGTGTCAGGACGTAGCGTGGTGACCGAGAATGGTCGCGCATATCGGTTTGATCGTCTGCTGTTGGCAACCGGAGCAGAACCGGTGCGTTTGCCGATCCCGGGCAGCGACCGCGATCATGTGTTGACACTGCGTTCGCTGGCAGACAGTCGGGCCGTTGTTGCGCGAGCAGGCACCGCGAAGTCGGCGGTTGTTCTTGGATCCGGCTTCATCGGCCTGGAGGTGGCAGCTTCGTTGCGGACGCGTGGCCTCGATGTTCACGTCGTCTCACTGGACGAGCGTCCTCTGGAGAGGGTGCTTGGTGCCGGGCTTGGGGACTTCATCCGTGGACTGCATGAGCAGCACGGAGTGCGTTTTCACATGGGTACGTCCATCGCAAGCATCAGCGACACAGTGGTCAGACTAACGAACGGTACTGACCTTGCTGCTGACCTCGTGATCAGCGGTGTTGGCGTTCGGCCGCGTATGGCACTTGCCGAGGCGGCAGGCCTTGCCGTTGATCGTGGCGTTCTGGTGAATGCGTGCCTTGAAACGAACGTGCCTGGCATCTTCGCTGCTGGTGACATAGCCCGTTGGCCGGGCGATACCGGGGATCAAACCCACCGTATTGAGCATTGGGTTGTCGCGGAGCGACATGGCCAGGTAGTGGCGGAGAACATGCTTGGTGTTCAAACGCCATATCGTGATGTTCCGTTCTTCTGGAGTGCCCATTACGATGTCACCATCCGCTACGCCGGATATGCCCGGAGGTGGGATACGATCAGTATCGAGGGCGATATAGCGGCACAGGACTGCCTCGTCAGCTACGTCAAGGACGGCACGGTACTCGCGGTGGCTGCGATGGGACGCGACGCCGAAGTGCTGGAGTTCAGCGCTCGGGCCAGCCGTCCAAGATACTGAGCTGACTGGGTGCGTGCCCAAGCCGAGGCTGAGTGGTACGGCGCATGACAGGGCGCGCACCAGCGGAGTGAGTCTGCCATTCTGGACGGTCGGCCATTCGACGCGTAGCATTGAGCAGTTTGCTGCGCTGCTGGCTGCGGCGGATATCGGACAGGTAGTTGACATACGCACGATCCGACGATCACGCACCAACCCGCAATACAACGAAGATGTTCTGCCCGCCAACCTTGGTCATTTCGGGATCGGCTGTGAGCACATTCCCGAACTTGGAGGTCTGAGGGGCAGGTCCCGTGATGTGCCTCCCGATTTGAACGGTTTCTGGATGAACGAGAGCTTTCACAACTACGCTGACTACGCATTGTCAGATTCGTTCAGAACAGGCCTCGACAGACTCGTATCACTGGGGCGACTTGGGAGGTGTACCATGATGTGCTCGGAGGCGGTCTGGTGGCGATGCCATCGACGCATCGTGACCGATTATCTCCTCTCGAGGGGCGAGACCGTTTATCACCTGATGGGTGAGAACAGAATCGCGCCGGCACGACTTACCGACGGAGCCCGGATCCTCTCATCCGGCAGCGTCCTCTATCCGGCTGATGCACGCCAGCAGCAGTAACCTCGGTCGTTGCAATCGCCAGCCTGAAATCGACTATGTCACTGGCTGACAATGTACAACCGCTGCATTGGTCCGGCCAGGCCGGACGAACCCCCGGGTGTATGCAATCCGGACGATAACACGCTGATGGTATGGTTGCGCAAGGGAGTGGCGCGATGTGATGCCGGGCTCTTATGTAGGGACCAACAGACACCCGATCAACCAGGACCCAGCGCATGTTCGTGATCTTTGTAGCACCCATGTTCTCTCCGGCTTCCACCCAGATGATGGAAGCCGCACTGAACGTATCGAATGTGAATCTGGCTGTGGTGAGTCAACAGCCCCTCGGGCGACTTGCACCAGCGCTCATGAGGCGTCTTGTGGGTCATTGGCAGGTTGACAACGTGACAGATGTACTGCAACTGGAAGCTGCCGTCCGTGCGCTCGGTGCACGTCATGGAACGATCGACCGCTGCTTTGGCGCCTACGAGCAGTTGCAGCTTCCATTGGCGCAGGTACGCGAGCGCCTGGGCATCAAGGGTCTGTCAAGCGAAGCCGCGCGTCGCTTCCGTGACAAGTCGCTCATGAAGGATGTGCTGCGCGCTGCTGGAGTGCCCGTGGCCCGTCATCGACTGCTTACCTCCGTCGGCGATGCACGACAGTTCGTTGTCGAGGTGGGTTTTCCGATTGTGATAAAGCCTCCGGCTGGTGCCGGCGCTCAGGCCACGGAGCGTATTCGCAGTTTCGCTCAGTTGGATGCGGCGCTGGCCCGCTACGCACCGAGCAGCGTGCAGCCCATACTTGCAGAGGAGTTCTTGAGGGGTGTGGAGCACTCGCTTGAGACCGTGTCAATTGACGGGAGGCCCGTGTGGCATTCCATCACCCGATATGCACCTCCACCGCTCGAAGTGCTGGAAAATCCATGGATACAGTGGACGGTGCTCCTTCCGCGCGAAGTTGATGACGAGCGCTACGATGATATTCGTGCCGTTGGTGGTCGCGCGCTTGCCGCGCTGGGCATGACCACGGGAGTGTCACACTGTGAGTGGTTCCGGCGCGTGGATCACTCGGTGGCAATCAGCGAGATCGCAGCACGGCCGCCGGGAGCGAATATCACCACCATGATATCGCGTGCCAACGACATTGATTTCGTGCGGGACTGGGCGGAGCTGATGATCAATGGAACGTTTCGCAGACCCGAGCGCAGGTGGGCTGTAGGAACTGCCTACCTGCGTGGGCAAGGTCGTGGTCGCGTCAGGCAGATCGACGGACTCGACACCATACAGCGTGAACTCGGATCAATCATCTGCGATGTACGTCTCCCGTATCCCGGGCAGGTACCCACCGGCAGTTACGAGGGAGAGGGCGTAATCATCGTCCGTCACCCGGACACCATGGTAGTGCAGCGTGCGCTCACGCGCATCATCTCCACCGTCCGGGTGCGACTGGAGTAGGTGGAAATGGCGAGGGCCTCCATCCATGCACGATGTGCTGGTGTGCAGGGAGATAAGCCCGATCATCGGTATTCCCCTCTGTATTGCTGACAGTACCACCTCAACCACTACCGACCATGGCCACGACCGTCCTGATGTTGATGCCGGGTTTTCCCGGTGAGATGCCGTATTTCACGCGGGGCCTGTCCGAGCAGGGCGCAACTGTGCTGGGTGTTGCCAACGGTCCGGCAAGTGAGCTTCCGGAGCTGGCGCGCAGCCATCTGGCCGACTACCTGGCGGTGCCCGATCTGTTCTCGAACACAAACGGTGCAATAGACCGGATCCGAAGGTGGCTGGGTCCGCGTTCGCTCCACCGCGTCTGCTGTCTTTGGGAACCTGGGGTGGAACTGGCTGCGCAGATCCGGGAGGCACTAGACGTTCCGGGCCAGCCCTACGAGCAGGCCCTACGTTTCCGCAACAAGGATCTCATGAAACAGGCACTTGCTGCCGGCGGTGTGCGCGTGCCCTATCACGAGATCGCGAGCAGTGCTGCCGAGGTGTGGGCTGCTGCCGAGAAGGTGGGTTACCCGCTCATCATCAAACCGCTCGCAGGTGCGGGTTCACAGGACACCTTTCGTTGCGATGACCACAGGGACATCACGGCCGCGATCCGCCAGCTTGGACATATCGAGACAGTCAATGTCGAGGAGTTCATCGACGGAGAGGAGTTCACCTTTGATACGATCTGCGCCGGCGGTGAGATAGTGTATTTCCACATTGGCTACTACCGGCCGCGTCCCCTCATAGCTCGTACCAATGAGTGGATCTCGCCGCAGACGCTGTCCTACCGTCATGTGGATGATCCGTGGGTGGCAGGGGGCAGGGCGCTTGGCGAGCGCGTCATTGAGGTTCTCGGTTACGACACAGGCTTCACGCATATGGAGTGGTACAGAAAGTCGGATGGCGAGGTGGTGTTTGGCGAAATCGCTGCTCGCCCGCCAGGTGCGCGCACTGTTGACCTCATGAACTTCGCCAGCGATGTGGACCTGTTCAACGGTTGGGCAGAGGCGGAGTTGCACGGCACTTTCACCCTGGAGATCGAGCGCAAGTACAACGCTGCATGCATCACCAAGAGAGCTCATGGACAGGGGCGGATCCAGCGCATCGAAGGTTTGGACCGGATCAGGGCAGCATGTGGTGACGCCATCCGCGTAATAGACATCCTTCCCCTTGGCGCCGCCCGACGTGATTGGAAGAGCACTCTGCTGTCCGACGGCTACATCAGCCTCCGTCACGAGGATTGGGAGACCACAAAGGCGATGGCCGATTTTGTTGGTACTGACCTTCACCTATACGCAGGCTGAAACACATGCGTAAACCGGGCCAGCCCCTTGTAATGTGGCGCTGTTGCAGCACTCGCGGCGGAGTCGCAGCAACGGCTCCGGCTCACACTGGCGCTGGAGGGTCTTTCCTACGGTGAATTGAGGGGGACGGAATGGTCAGCGTTCGGCACGCTGTTTGCCATGTTGGCTGGTGCACCTCCCCGGCCGTTACCTCCTATCCCTCTCTCTCCCCGCCGCACGAGATGTCAAGAATACTCGATGAACCTTCGGTTGACCCGATCCGCGGCTATTTTTCGCAACTGTGCGTGATGATTACCGGGATCGCCACCGGAGTCGTTCACCCACCAATCGAGGACCGGCACTGGACCCTCAATTACCACATGGGTCGTCGGGACGGCTATCATGTGGTGGTGGCGCACCTGGCGTCGAGCCGCTCACTTCGTGAAGCCGCCGATAAGTGTCTGGCTTTCGGCCGCGGAGTGGAGGAGCGGGTTGACTCTCACCCGTATGGGCCCGAATGGTCGCGTGGGTTCGTACGCGCCACGCTTGAGGCTGCAGATGATATTGCCATGTATGCCGCAAGCGGGTTCGTCCCTCCTGTGGATCGTGCGCGGCTGAGAGTCGCCCGGACTGCTGCCCGACATCTCTCCCCTCTGCATGGTCTGCTCTCGCCCCGGACGACCGCTCCCGATGAACAGCGGAGCAGCAGGGAGTGGTAGAGTCCTGACGGATCGTCGAGCCACGGCCAGGAGGCAGGGGTTCACCGGTTTCGGTGGGCCCTTTTTCATTCCTGTCCCTATATTGCCAGCCATGCCCAGGAAGCCCTCAGTTGTGCTGGATGCCCGCGCCCTCGACCGCACGCTTCGTCGCATGGCCGATCAGATAGTTGAACTCAATGCAGGTACAGACAACCTGATACTCGTGGGTATCCAGCGTCGTGGTGTGCCACTCGCAAACCGACTCGTTGAGATCATCAAGGCGCAGGAGGGTGTCGCGGTGGCCAGTGGTGCACTCGACATCACGCTCTACCGTGATGATCTGCAGACGATTGGTCCACGTCCGGTTGTAGGTGCAACGTCTCTGCCATGGACGCTCGACGATCAGCGTGTGGTGATCGTGGATGATGTTCTCTACACTGGTCGTACGGTACGTGCAGCGCTCGATGAGTTGGCAGACTTTGGTCGTCCCTCCCGCATTACGCTCGCAGTGGTCGTGGATCGCGGCGGCCGGGAACTGCCTATTCATGCCGATATCGTCGGGAAGAAGATCGAGATTGGTATTGAGCAGCGTGTAGACGTGCTGGTACGGGAACTCGACGGTCGTGATGAGGTGCTGGTAACGAGCCGCCTTGGGGAGGGCTGAGCCGATGGCCGGTCCGCTGGGTAAGGACCTGCTGGGACTCGCTTCGCTTTCCGCAGAACAGATCAGTCTCATACTGGATACTGCGGTTCCGTTTCGCGAGATCTCCGAGCGGGCCATCAAGAAAGTCCCGACACTTCGCGGCTCCACCATCGTCAATCTCTTTTTCGAACCATCAACACGGACGCGTATTTCATTCGAGTTTGCCGAGAAACGGCTGAGTGCCGACACGGTGAATGTGGCAGCTGTGGGTTCGAGTATTGCCAAGGGGGAAACGCTGGTGGATACGGCGCGTAATCTTGAAGCAATGAAGATCGATATGGTCGTCATTCGGCATGGGGCTTCGGGCGCTGCGCGTTTTCTTGCGGAGCGCATAGAGTCGAACGTCATCAATGCTGGTGATGGTACCCATGAGCACCCAACCCAGGGATTGCTCGATATGCTGACACTCCGCGAGCGATTGGGTGATCTGACCGGCAAGCGCGTTTGCATCGTCGGTGATGTTCTACACTCGCGTGTTGCGCGTTCCAACATCTGGGGTCTGAAGAAGCTTGGTGCGGAGGTCGCAGTGTGTGGTCCGCGATCGCTCCTTCCCAATGCCATTGGCGAGATGGGAGTGACGGTGTTTGATCGGATCGAAGCAGCCATCGAGTGGGCCAATGCGCTCAACGTGCTGAGGCTTCAGCTCGAACGTATGGAAGCTGGTTACATCCCATCATTGCGCGAGTACAATCGTGTCTTCGGTGTCACCAGCGCGCGGCTGGAGCAGGCACCGAGTGATCTCCTCATACTTCATCCCGGCCCGATGAATCGCGGCGTGGAAATCGACAGTGCCGTGGCCGATGGCCCGCACTCGGTAATTCTCGATCAGGTCACGAATGGGGTGGCCGTGCGCATGGCAGTACTCTATCTGCTTGCCGGGGCTAGGCCGGACCTTGCCGAAGCGGCGAAGCGCGGAGGCCGTGATGGCATCGCGTGACCTGCTGCTGCGTGGTGGACGCATAGTCGATCCGTCACAGGATCTCGACATCGTTGGAGATGTGCTTGTGCGTGGCGGAGTCATTGAGCACGCTGGTGAAAGGATCGGCAATCCCGGCGATGCCGAGATAGTCGATGTGTGTGGGCTGGTGGTTGCCCCGGGGTTCATCGATGCGCATGTGCACCTTCGCGAGCCGGGACGCGAGGATGTGGAAACGGTGGCGACCGGTGCACGCAGTGCTGTGACCGGCGGTTTCACCGCTGTGTGTGCGATGCCCAACACCAATCCGGTGACTGACAATCAGGCCACAGTAGGCTTCGTGAAACGACAGGGTGAGGCCGCTGGTCTTGCGCGCGTGTACCCATACGGGGCCATTTCACTTGGTCAGCAGGGACAGACACTCGCCGAGTTCGGTGAGATGGTGCATGCAGGGGCTGTTGCGTTCAGTGACGATGGCAAGCCGGTTGAGAGCGCCCAACTCATGCGTACCGCGCTCGAGTACGCGCGCGCGTTCAACGTACCGGTTGCCGAGCACTGTGAGGACATGACGCTCGCACGTGGTGGTACCATGAATGAGGGCCTCATGAGCGCGAGCCTTGGTCTCAAGGGTATTCCCGCCGAGGCCGAAGAAATCTACGTCATTCGTGACATACTGCT
>CAYSKN010000025.1:0-18936 GCA_964431565.1 uncultured Gemmatimonas sp. | reverse complement strand
CATTTTCAATATCCTGAACGATCGCGGTGGTGGTGATCTCGCCCGTGTGCAGTTCTCGAGTGTACAGTGGGATCATTCGCTTGAAGGAAAAACGCTCAGGGACTGGGCCGAACGTGAGCATCTGCCCCCCACTCCAGAGAACGGCGCTCAGCTTGTGCTGCAGGCAATGCTCAAGGGTGGTGCCAACGCGATCTACCACGTGCTGGATGAACAGGATGTGCGCCGGATCATGGTGCACCCACAGACCATGATCGCCAGTGACGGACGCCTGTCACGACCCGAGGAGGGGCACCCGCATCCGAGATCGTATGGTAACTTCCCGCGAGTACTGGGAGAGTACGTGCGTGAGCAGAACATCCTGTCGCTGGAGAGTGCCGTGAACAAGATGACGCAGATGCCGGCCCGCCGACTCGGGCTCAGCGATCGTGGTGTGCTTCGTCAGGGTGCATTCGCCGATGTGGTTGTCTTTGATCCGGCTACTGTCAGGGACATGTCGACATTTGAAAATCCGCATCAGTATCCGGTTGGCATCGAGACCGTCGTCGTGAATGGCACGATTGCGGTGAAGGACGGCAAACCAGTCGGAGTGCGTGCTGGCCGCGTGCTGCGGCGCACCAGTGGCAAGAACTGAGCAGGGCAGGTCGGTTGCTGAGGCCGGATAATCGCCCGGGCGTTCAGGAGGTATTTCTCGCGGATTTCTGGTGAGAGGGGCGCAGGACAGCTGAACAATGCTTGATCCATGCTTGCTGCCGCTCCATCCGCCGCCGTGCTCGGCATTGATGCCCTCGAGGTACTGGTCGAGGTGCATGTAGCCAACGGGCTACCTCAGTGGACGCTTGTCGGACTGGCTGCGACAGCCGTGAAGGAAAGCCGTGACCGCGTGCACGCGGCACTGGTGAACAGTGGATTTTCCGTACCGGCAAGGAGAGTCACTATCTCTCTCACACCCGGTGACCTGCCAAAACATGGTGCGTGCTATGACCTGCCCATTGCACTTGCCGTCCTTGCGGCAAGCGGGCAGCTGTTGCCCGAATTGTTGGTCAACACATGCTCGGTGGGAGAGCTTGGACTGGACGGACAACTCAGGCCGGTACGGGGGGTGCTCGCTGCGGCGCGGCATGTGGCCGCGACAGGCGATGCCCTGCTGATTCTACCGCCAGACAATCTGCAGGAGGCACTGCGGGTACCTGGTGCACGGGCTATGGCCCGCAGAACGCTGCTTGACGTGGTTGAGGCCTTGCGGAGTGGCACGGCAAGCACCGATCCCCGCATTGCCCGCAGTGACTGGGTACAACCCGCAGTGCCCGATTTCGGCGATGTTGTTGGACAGGACGTGGCGCTACGGGCCATGGAGATCGCCGCAGCCGGATCCCACAACGTGCTCCTTCATGGGTCGCCCGGTGCCGGCAAGACAATGCTGGCTCGTCGATTGCCCGGGATCTTGCCGCCGCTCGATGAACAGGAAGCGCTCGAGGTACTCGCCATACACTCAGTAGCCGGCTTGCTCGGAGCGAACGCCCGGAGTGTCGCTCTGCTCGAACGTCCATTCCGGGCTCCGCATCACTCTGTAAGCTCGGCAGGGCTGATAGGCGGCGGAAGCTGGCCACGGCCAGGCGAGGTGAGTCTTGCGCACAATGGAGTGCTGTTTCTCGACGAACTATCGCTGTTTCCCCGTCACGTTCTTGAGTCGATCAGGCAACCACTCGAGGATGGCTCCGTGATCGTTGCACGGGCAGCGCGAGCTGTGCGTTTCCCGTCACGATTCTCGCTGGTTGCGGCAAGCAATCCTTGCCCTTGTGGGTATGCTGGTTCGGAGTATCGATCGTGTACGTGCTCTGCCACCGAGCTCGAGCGTCACCGCGCGCGCCTTTCAGGGCCACTGGCTGATCGCATCGACATCAACGTGCACGTACGTCGGGTTCCCCCCCACCTGCTGGCACACCACCAATCCGCAGAACGATCGCGAGAGGTGCGTCAACGGGTTGTGACAGCTCGTGAGCGTCAGCGTGAGCGCTATGCGGGGGTTTCTTCGCCCGAGGAGTTGACACCATCGCTCACCAACGCGTCTGCTCCCTCACGTCTGATCGCGCCTGCCTCGCGTCTCGAACCCGCCGCGATGGCGCTGCTGGTACGCGCTGCAGATCGACTGGCGCTCTCTGCCAGGGCCTATCACAGGGTGCTTCGCGTCGCGCGCACCATTGCGGATCTCGATGATGTCGATGTGATTACCAGGCATCATCTGGCAGAGGCGATCAGTTTCCGCCCGGTCGAGTATGGAAGTAGTGCCGCCGCATGACACCAGGAATGCAGGCACACGCGGTGTCGGATCGACGAGCTGTATGGCCCGTACCGTGATCCGTGCGCGTGCAGGTGTCACTTCCACTCGCATTGGCATAGATTCACCACGCACCTCAACTCTTCCGCCGTGGGCTGTCTCACACGAATTGGCTGTGCGGTCATCCTCGTGGCAGGGGGTGCCACCGGTTACTGGCTGTATGGCGATCGGCTGCCATCCGTTCTTTCGCGTGCTGTGTCGGGAGCAGCGGACCGGCTCACTGATGTAATGCGTCGGACCAGCGAGCGCTTCGACAGCAGGAGCGGTGCGCGCATAGCCGCGGAAGAGACCGCGCGTCGCGATAGGATGCGTATCGACAGCGACCACTCGCTCGGGTGGGTGACAGTGGGCCCTGAGTTAATCACCGGATCCTCCACTGTTGCGTCTGTTGAGCGCACCCTGGAGCCTCTGCGCAGCAGCAAGGGACCGGACTACGTCTCGCTTACTGCATCCGAGACAGGTGATCTCCTGGCTCCGCTGATGCGCCAGCTGCCTCCATCCGCGCCTGGTGCGCAGTTCGCTTTCAGTGGTGATGCACTGATGCTGCGGACTGCAGTGTCTCTGGCGGACTTTGCCGGCAGTGGTGCCATTGCCGGTGCACTTGGCGGGGTGCTGGGCGGTATCGACACGCTGTTCGTGGCCGGACCGATTGAGCTGGTGCGGCCGGGCCTGGCTCAGTTTCGTGTGCGGGAGCTGCGCCTGGGAGGCATCGATCTTCCGACTCGCCTCATACCGCCCCTGATTCGCATGTTGCGACAGGAAGGCGAGCGACGCCTGCGTGATGATTACTCCCGAGAAAGACGTGAACGGAACGGGATGGGGACGGGTATGAAACCCGGCACCAATGGCGGTCCTGATCCGACCGGGCTGACCGACGACGGCCTGCCGATCAGTCTGCCGTCGTCAGTGAGCAATGTGCGGATCGTGAACGGCAGGCTCACACTCTATCGCGCAACATCTGCAATGGCACCGGCTTCCACGCGCCGCAATCCATGAACAGAAGAATACTCGTCATTGATGATGAACCCGGTATTAGACAGGCTCTGGGTCAGCTTCTGGAGTACGAAGGACTTGATGTCAGAACGGTGAGCAGTGGAGCCGAAGGCATTGCTGTCTACGGCAGTTTCCGACCACAGCTCGTCTTCCTTGATGTCAAGATGGCCGGGCTCGATGGCATGGAGGTGCTCAAGCGTCTGAGGCAGGTCGATCCACACGCGACGGTGGTGATGATCAGCGGCCATGCCACGATTCAGACGGCGGTGGAGGCCACCCAGCTGGGTGCCTATGACATTCTCGAGAAACCCCTCGATACCGACCGGGTGCTTGTTCTCCTTCGCAACGCATTTGCCACCAGACAGCTCACCGAGGAGAACGAGCGTCTGCGCGAGACGATCGAGTCACGCTATGAGATCGTCGGACGATCGTTCTGCATCAGGGCACTGCTGGAGCGTATCGAGCGTGTGGCTGCTACATCCGCACGGGTGCTGATCACGGGAGAGAACGGCACGGGCAAGGAACTGGTGGCACGCGCCATCCATCGTGGCTCACAGCGCGCGCGGAAACCGTTTGTCGAGGTGAATTGCGCGGCGATACCCGGTGAGCTCATCGAGAGCGAACTCTTCGGGCACGTGAAGGGATCATTCACCGGAGCGATCAGTGACCGTGCAGGCAAGTTCGAGCAGGCTCACGACGGCACGCTGTTTCTTGACGAGATCGGCGACATGTCGCAGAACGCCCAGGCCAAGGTTCTGCGTGTTCTCCAGGATGGGCTCGTTACCCGCATTGGAGGCAGCAAGCCCGTCCAGGTGGATGTGCGCGTGCTCGCTGCCACAAACAAGGACCTTGTCGAGGAGATTGCCGTCGGCCGATTCCGTGAGGACCTGTACTACCGCCTGAATGTGGTGCCTGTTGCCGTACCGTCGTTGCGCGAGAGGCAGGATGACATTCCGTTGCTGGTGCGGTATTTCCTGCAGCAGTTCGCTGAACGCGATGGGCTGCCATCGAGATCCGTCAGCGACGAGGCACTGCAGCGTCTTTCCGGACTCGACTGGCCCGGCAACGTCCGGGAGCTGCGAAACACGATGGAACGTCTGGTTATCCTGGCCAGCGGTACAACGATTTCCGTTGCTGATGTGGAACGACTCGCAGGCCGTCGTTCCTCCGAACCGGGAGCACTTGGCAGCCTGCTCGACTGCGAGACATTCGAGCAGTTCAGGCAGGGTGCTGAGCGTGCCTTTCTTCTCGCCAAACTGCGGGCCTTCGACTGGAATGTTTCTGAAACGGCTCGCGCGCTCGACATGCCGCGATCCAATCTCTACAAGAAGATAGAGCGCTACGCCCTGACCCGGGAAAGCCTCCAGGGCTGACCTGTATCCCACGAATCCCCTCATGCCTGATCGCAACTGGGACGCGGAACTCGCGAAGATCGACAAACAGCTTGCCTCCGTCTCCGATGAACAGCTTCGGGCGGCGCGCACTCCGGCCACGGGCAACGCTGCGAAAGGAGGATCACCTCGCGCAGACGTCAGCATGGTCGCGCCTGCTCCCACGATCTCCAGGGGACGCTCCTGGACGGCATGGCTGAAGGTAGTGATTGCGGTGGTCGCCGTCCTGACGGTTGTGCTTTGGCCATGGCCGGCCCGATGCGGCGTTCCCCTTATCGTCTACACTGCTGCAACCGGTGGTGTCGTGCTGCTGGGCGTTTGGAGTGCCACGGGAACATGGCGTCATCGCCTTGGCCTTGCCCATGTCACTTCGCTCCTGGTGATTGCACTCGCGGTCGTGCTCGCAGCGCGTGAAGTGTTGCCGCGTGCAGGTTACGCGATTCCCACAGAGCTGCGTGGTCAGACATGGATCTGCGAAACCGTGCCTCAGTCGGTTCCTTCATCGGGGTCGCAGCCCGCGACACCACTCTGACGGCGTCCGCTATCTTACGCTCATGTCCACCTTCAGGAACTTCATTGACGGCCAGTGGGTCGAGCCATCGACTGGAGCCTACTTCGAGAACCGGAACCCGGCCGACCGGGATGATCTGATCGGGCGTTTCCCCGCTTCCGGACCGGCTGATGTGGAAGCGGCTGTTGCAAGTGCGCACCGGGGCTTCCTGCGCTGGAAGCGTACGCCCGCCCCGGCGCGGGGAGACGTGCTGCGTCGAGTCGGCGACCTGTTGGTTGCGCGAAAGGAGGAACTGGCGGACATCATGACGCGGGAAATGGGTAAACCTCTTGCGGAGACGCGCGGTGATGTTCAGGAAGGCATAGACACTGCATACTATGCAGCAACGGAGGGTCGTCGTCTCTTCGGTCACACTGTGCCGAGCGAGCTGGCAAGCAAGTGGGCGATGAGCATGCGCAGACCGATCGGTGTTTGCGGGCTCATCACTCCGTTCAACTTTCCGCTTGCCATTCCGACGTGGAAGGCATTTCCGGCGCTGCTATGCGGCAATGCCGTGATCATCAAGCCTGCTGAGGACGTACCACATACGGTCACGGCGCTCGTTGAGATCATGCTTGAGGCCGGCTTGCCGCCGGACGTGATTCAGCTCCTGCACGGCGTGGGCGAAGTTGTCGGCCGGGCTATCGTGGAGCATCCAGAAGTGCCTGCCATCTCGTTCACTGGGAGCACGGAGACCGGTCGCTTCGTCGGCGAGACATGCGGACGCATGCACAAGCGACTCTCTCTCGAAATGGGCGGCAAGAACGCACAGATCGTTCTTGATGATGCCGACCTCGATCTTGCGCTCGACGGTGTGTTATGGGGAGCGTTCGGCACCACGGGGCAGCGCTGCACGGCAACCAGTCGTCTGATCCTCCAATCGGCTGTTCACGACGAGTTTGTGGCGCGTCTGGTGGACCGTGCTGGTTCGCTGCGTCTGGGCGACGGGCGCGTGGCTGGCACCGATGTGGGGCCGCTGATCAATGAGGCCGCGCTGGAGAAGGTCGAACGCTACATCGGCATCGGGCACGCGGAGGGTGCCACGCTCGTCTGTGGTGGAGATCGCGCCATAGGCGGCCCACTCGACAAGGGGATCTTCTTCCAGCCCACCATCTTTGCCGCAGTCAGGCCGGGATCAAGACTGGAACAGGAGGAGATATTCGGCCCGGTACTCTCCGTGATCCGCGTGGAATCGGTTGATGAGGCATTCGCAATCAACAACGGCGTGCGCTATGGATTGTCGAGCTCCGTCTACACCACCAACGTCAATGTGGCATTCCGTGCCATGCAGGAGCTGGACAACGGTATCACGTACATCAACGCCCCTACCATCGGAGCAGAGGCGCACTTGCCGTTCGGCGGCGTGAAAGAAACGGGCAACGGCCATCGCGAGGGGGGGTGGGAGGTCTACGAGTTCTATTCCGAGACGAAAGTGGGTTACGTCGATTATTCAGGCGCGTTGCAGCGTGCGCAGATAGACAACTACTGAGGCAGTGTTGCCTGTCGATCTCAGGAGGCGGGAGGAGGCCCTGCGTGTCGCGAACCAGTCAGGGCACGCCGGGTGGTCGTTTTTCCGCGGAACACGTAATCGCAGTCGTGCGCGGCCGATTCGTACGGGCAGTCGGCGCAGAGGCGGTGTGTGGCGTCTGGTGCTGCCAGCGCTGTTGCTGGTGTTTGTGCTGCGCACGTTTGTCGTCGAGGCGTACATGATCCCGAGTCGCAGCATGGAGTCCACGCTGCTCCGCGGCGACTTCCTGCTCGTCAACAAGCTGGTCTACGGTGCAGCAGTGCCAATATGGCGGCATCGTCTACCGGCTCTCCGTCAGCCTGTGCATAATGACCTGATCGTGTTTGACTGGCCTGTTGATCCGGCTATGGCGTTCGTCAAACGCCTTGTAGGACTTCCCGGAGATACCGTTGCCATGACCGGGGGTGTACTGATACGCAACGGAACATTGCAGATGGAGGCCTGGACTCAAAGCGGTGGCGGGGTTGTTGGAGCACCTGCCGACGACTGGGGGCCGGTGATCGTGCCGCCGCATCACTACTTTGTTCTTGGAGATAACAGGGACAACTCTCTCGACAGCCGCACGTGGGGTTTTGTGCCCGACTCTCTCGTGCGTGGCGCTCCGTGGGTGGTGTATTTCAGCTTCGAGCCGGACTCGACGACACCGGTACCATGGCTGACGCGCATTCGCTGGCCTCGCCTCGGTATTTCGGTACGTTGACTTTGTTTTCGGTTATGTCGGAAGATCGGTATCTTTCTTTCGTTTTTCCGTCTGTACTCGTTGACGAACGATACCGCACTGGTTCACCCTTCATTGTGCGACGGTATCGACCTGTCTGGCGGTGGCGTCGACGGTATCTCAGCCGCAGATGTTGTTCAGCAGGATCACTGCGCACCGTTTCTGCACGGTGCATGCAAGTCCCACCAGCGCTCCGAGCCGGCCAGTCATGGCGATAGTTCCTCCGAAGAAGAAAGCACTCCACGACGAAGGATCTCTCGATCAGTATCTGCGCGACATCAGCGCATACCCTCTTATCTCGAGAGAAGAGGAAGCTGAACTTGCGCGGCGCATTCGTCAGGGTGATGAGGGCGGACTCGACAAGCTGGTACGTTCGAACCTTCGGTTCGTCGTCTCCGTGGCCAAGAAATATCAGAACCAGGGCGTATCGCTTTCTGATCTCATCAACGAAGGGAACCTCGGCCTCATCAGGGCCGCACACAAGTTCGACGAGACCAAGGGAATCAAGTTCATTTCCTATGCGGTCTGGTGGATTCGTCAGGCCATTCTGCAGGCGCTGGCGGAGCAGTCGCGCATAGTCCGTGTACCCCTCAATCGCGCCGGCGTATTGCATCGCATCGGCAAGCGTGCCAACCTGCTGCTGCAGGAGCTCGGACGCGAGGCCACCCACGCCGAGATCGCTGATGGTACGGACTTCAGCGAGGAGGAAGTAGCCAAGACGATGTCCATTTCCCAGGTGCATCTTTCACTCGATGCTCCGCTTACCCCGGGAGAGGACAATCGCCTTCTGGATTACCTGCCGGATACAATGCATCCGACTCCGGATGAGCTGACCTTCGAGAAAGCGCTCACAGAAGCCATTGAGGAATCATTGGGGAGTCTCAAGGAGCGCGAAGCCAGGATCCTGCGTCTCTATTTCGGCATCGATGGATCGGATCCCATGACGCTCGAGGAGATTGGGTCACTTCTTGGTATCACGCGGGAGCGTGTGAGGCAGATCAAGGAAAAGGCATTATCGCGCTTGCGGCATGTTTCGCGAGCCAGGTCTCTGGAAAGCTTTCTGGGTTGAACCGATCTCATAGCCCTGAAAACGGGCGAAAGGCAGACACGCATGGCGACAACGTATTCCTTTGATGTAACCACGGACTGCGATCTCCAGGAGGTCGACAATGCTGTCAACCAGGCCTCTAAGGAGGTGGCGCAGCGTTTCGATTTCAAAGGTTCAAAGGTATGCATCGATTTTGTTCGTGCCGAGAGCATCATCAGGCTCGAGGCAGAAGGTGAAATGCGTGCGGAAGCACTGCTGGATTCGCTGCGCGGCAGGCTCGTGAAGCGGGGCGTACCGGTAAGGAACCTTGACATATCCGAGCTCAGACCTGGCAGCGGAGAGATCATGCGGCGCGACGTGAAACTCAAGATGGCGCTTGACGGTGACACAGCAAAGAAGATCAGCACGACCATCAGGGACGCGAAGCTCAGGAAGGTTACCGCGAGCATCCAGGGCGAGCAGGTGCGGGTGTCCAGTCCCGACAAGGATTCGCTGCAGGAAGCGATCGCCCTTCTCCGGAAGGGTGATTTCGGGGTGGAACTGCAATTCGGCAATTTTCGCTGAATGCTCAAGGTCGGTCTCATCACCCTGGGTTGTGACAAGAACACGGTTGACTCCGAGCGTTACCTCGCCGAACTGGTGGCGTATGGTGCCGAGGCTGTCACCAACCTGAATCAGGCGGAAGTCGTGGTGGTGAACACATGCGGCTTCATCGACGCTGCGAAAGCGGAGTCGATTGAGGCAATCATGGACGCCGCGCGCCTCAAGGAGGAAGGCAACTGCAAGGCGGTGTTCGCCATCGGATGCATGGTCGAGAGGCACAAGGCCGAACTTGTGGAGGCTCTGCCCGAGGTGGATGTATTTCTTGGCAACTCGGAAACATCCCGTCTGGTGCCGGAGCTGATCGAGAGAGGTCTCATCGGCGGATCACTGGTCAGCCATCCGGGGGTGCGTATCTTCGGTGGGGAGCTGGCGCACGTGCGCTACCTCAAGATCTCGGAGGGATGTGATCACGGCTGCGCTTTCTGCGCCATCCCGATCATGCGAGGCAGGCACCGATCGTTCGCGCTGAAAGAGTTGATAAGGGAGGCCCAGCTGCTGGAATTGGAGGGCGCCCGTGAAATCAACCTCGTGGCGCAGGATCTCGCGCATTACGGACGCGATCGTCGTGATGGGAACGGTTTGCCGGAATTGCTGGAAGGCCTGGTGCGTGAAACAGGTATACCGTGGATTCGCAACATGTACCTGTACAGTTCGGGCATCACACCCCGTTTGCTGGAGGTGATAGCAGGCAATCCGCGCATAGTCCGCTATCTCGATACTCCCATTCAGCACGGCAGCGACGCGGTTCTTGCGCGCATGCGCCGCCCCGAGCGCCAGCAATCGATCCGTGATCGCCTCCGGAGATATCGGGATATCGTACCGGATCTGGCGGTACGCACCAGCGTCATCGTGGGCTTCCCGGGCGAGACCGAGGATGACTTCATGATTCTGTGTGACTTCCTTGAGGAGATGCAGTTCGACCGGGTGGGAGTATTCACCTACTCGCCACAGGAGGGAACGCGTGCATATGGCATGGAGGATGACGTAGCCGACTCCATCAAGCGTGAGCGGAAGGAACGTGTGGAGGAGGTGCAGAGAGCGGTCACAGCTGAGCGTTACGAGCGTTTCCTGGGACGAAGAACGCGTGTTCTCCTGGAACGTCGGAGTGATGCCGACGCTGCATGGGCCGCACGTGCCGCGTGGCAGGCTGACGATATCGACGGCGTGACTCACGTCAGACTCTCGGTAGACGGAGCATCCATCGCCCTGTCATTGACACCGGGCGCATTTGTCGATGTCCGGATGGATCGGGTTGTCGACGACTACGATTTCTCCTCGACATTGCTGGAGGTTGTGGACTTGCCATCGGCGAGGTCGGTAAGGACTTCGAGGCACCTTCCTCTCGCCGGTCTCGCACCTGCTCATCGCGCGTCGGACCCGTCTCTTCCGGGCAGCTTTGGCAGATAGGTCGGGCCCGGCAGCGCGTGATGAGAACGCTCATCGACACATTTCCGAGTACTTTCAGTCCTGAACCCGGCATGCGGCTGATCGGAAACCCGCCGGGAATCATCCCCGAGGTAAACCAGGCACACGTGTTGCTGACGGAGCACAGCCGTTGGTCGTCATTCCTGTTGTGGCAGGCTTGCACAGAACCGCGAACCAGTGAAGTGACAGACACCATGCCCATTCGCGAATGACTTTCCGTCGCTGGAGCCTCAACCGGTCGTTGCTCGCCCGATGGCTTGCGCCCGTACTTTTCGGGGTGGTGGCAGCTATGGCCGTTACAGCTTCGTGCGCTCCCACACGGACGTTCTCCCGGGTACCGCGCCCGGTTACGGGTGGAGCGGTCATTGCAGGCCATCCACCAATCGTTTCGAGTGAGGCACACGGGCGGCTTGTGACAGACCGGACGGTACTCATCGCGCTTGGCGCTACGACCGCGGCTCCTGCGGTGAGCGCCACCCAAGCGTGGCATATCGATGAGCAGGGCGGAACGGCAGCACTGGTCAGTGGTCGTGGTGGTGAGGACTGGAGGGTGGAGCAGCGCGGACGACTGCTGCGTGTCGCCGGCGAGGGAAGCGATGCCACTCCGTGGCGCCAGGGACCGTTCGTGGCCCGTGCCGGCGACGGCGGCCATCTTCGTCTCGGTATCCGGCGCTATCGCGGAGAGCTGATCTTCGTTCCCACCGACAGTGGGGTACTGGTGATCAACCGGCTTCCACTGGAGGACTATCTGCGCGGCGTGGTTCCCATTGAGATCGGAACCAGACAGGCCAGCGATGTCGCCGCCATACAGGCCCAGGTCATTGCTGCACGCAGTTACAGTTATGCACGCGTACCTGCAAACGGCGCGGCGCCAGCGCGCGGCTGGCATATGACGGACGGAGCTCAATTCCAGGTGTACGCCGGAATGGACGTGGAGCATCCGCTGGTGAATCAGGCCATCGACAACACCGCGGGTATGGTTCTCCGTTTTGGCGGACTCGTTGTGGATGCGCCGTATTTCGCGGCGTGCGGTGGACGTACGGCGGGTCCGCGTGAGGTTTGGCGTGATGTTCGCGACGAACCTTATCTGCGGCCGGTCGACGATATCAATCCTCGCACGGGGCAACCGTACTGTGATCTTACGCCACGGAACCACTGGAAAACCGATTTTGATGAGGCACGGCTGAACGAGGTGGTTCGGAGGGCTCTGCAGACAGCCGGTGCAAGGGATCCACGACCGGCGGCTCTGCAGGACATGGAAGTGGCCGCCCGCACTCCTTCGGGTCGCGTAGCATCACTGGTGCTCCGAACGGACCGGGGGGTGGTGACCATTGCTGCCCGGGATATTCGCGCGGTACTTGGCGATACTCATGGCGCGATTCTGGCCAGCACGTATTTTTCCGTGGACCACGAATCACGTTCCAGCGGACGGCTCACCACCGTCACGCTGCGTGGTGCCGGCAACGGTCACGGGGTGGGGATGTGTCAGTGGGGCGCGATTGGCCGGGCACGGGCTGGAATCGATGCCCGCTCCATCCTTGGACACTACTACCCGGGGACTGTAGTCGGTTACGCCGACTGACCAGCATCTGGTCCGATCGATCGACACACCCGGAGGAGTAGATGAAGGACGGCGTTCGTATCGCCGTGGTGGGAACGGGCGCCATAGCGCAGCTTACCCATCTCCCGGTGCTCTCCAGACTGCGAGGTACATCGTTGGTTGCCCTGTGCGACAACGATGGTGCCAAGGCTAGTGCACTCGCTGATCGCTTCGGCGTACCGGATGTCTACACTGATTTCGAGGAACTGCTCGACAGTGGCGAACTGGATGCAGTGGTGATTGCAACACCGAACCACCTGCACGAACCGCACGTGTTGAGCGCATTGCGGAAGAAGGTGCATGTGCTGTGCGAGCGGCCACTCGCCCTCACCTGCCGTGGTCTTGATCGATGCATGGCGGCGGCAGAGCGCGCGGATCGTGTCCTGGCGGTTGGCAACAATCACCGGTTCCGCACTGATGTACAGGCACTGAATCAATTCATCCGGAACGGTGAGCTGGGACAGGTCACGTCGATTCGTGCAGGGAACCTGCAGGTACGGCGTGGTGCGGGTGGTTGGCGCAATCGCCGGGCAGAGTCAGGGGGGGGGGTGTTCCTGGAACACGGTTTTCCGTTGCTTGATCTGGCACTCTGGCTTGTGGATGGGCCGACACCCGTGCGCGTCACATCGCATATGTACAGAAAGCGAGGAGCGGATGCGGTAGAGGATTCGATGCAACTGTTCCTGGAGTGCGAGAACGACCTCGTGCTCATCATGGATCTGTCGTGGTCCCATGTTGGCAGCGAAGACCGTTGGTGGTTCGAGGTGCATGCTACCCGGGGATCTGCACGGCTTGCCCCGCTGCGCGTCACCAAGGAACTCAATGGCCGTCCGGTTGATGTGTCACCATCGGGTGCCGCAGCGAAGGAAAGTCCGTTCCTGCAGAGTTATCGGGCCGAGATTGCCCACTTCCTCGCCATGATTCAAGGAGAGGTTGGATACGAGCCGCCAACGGGCCAGTTGCTGGTTCAACGCATTGTAGACGCGATCTACAAGGCTGCCGAGGAACGGAAGGAGATCCGCATCTGATGCTTGGCGTTGCCATACGTGCAATGTCGTCGGTGCTGGTGCTTGTTGTCGTCCTCGCTGGGTGTGCAACAGATGGCCCGCCGGACAATGTCCCGGCTACGTCACCACCGCCCGCTCCCGGTGGGTCCGAGGCACTTGACAGTGTGCGCGCGCTGCGTGGCGAATCACTGGAGTTCACGGTGTATACATACGGTCCCGGCGATGCCGTATTTGAGCGATTCGGCCATATCGCGCTGTCCATGCGCGACATGGTTACCGGAGAGGATGTAGCTTTCAACTGGGGAATGTTCGACTTCAACCAGCCGCGTTTCCTGATGCGCTTTCTGACCGGTGATACCAGATACTGGATGGCTGGATTTCTTACCCCTCAGTTCAATGCTGTATATCGGAGTGATGACCGCACGATTCGTCGGCAGACGCTCGCGCTTACCCCGTTGCAGCGCGGCGCACTCCATGACTTTCTCCTGTGGAATGCACAGGAGGAGAACAGGTACTACCGCTACGACTACTATCGTGATAACTGCTCAACACGCGTGCGCGATGTCCTCGACTGGGCGCTCGGAGGCGAGCTGAAAAGTGTTCTTCGCGGGAACGCGGGCCAGCGCACATGGCGTGAAGAAACCGCACGGATCACAGCCGACAACCTGCCTGTCTATGCGGGCATCGAGATCGCGCTTGGCCGCAATGCGGATCGTCCCCTGGATGCGTGGGACGAGGCTTTCCTTCCGGACTTGCTGGCAGACCGGCTTGCTGCGGTAACGGTCAACGGCGAACCGCTGGTGGAGGGGGATTCGGTGATCTTCGCAGCAGTGCGGGAGCCCATTCCGATTGCTGATCCGTCCCGGCTTTGGGCGGCAACGTTGCTCGGGCTTGCTGCTTCGGCGGTCATCCTGCTACTCTCTCGCGCCTCGTCCGGCGATGCCTTTCTTTCGTTGGTGGGTGTAGTGTGGTATGCCCTGGGAGGCATCCTCGGTACGACGCTCCTTCTCGCGGGCACAGTGACCAGGCATGCTCCGTACATGGGCAGCAATCTCACGCTGCTGCTCCTCAATCCACTGCTGATAGTGGCAGCAGTATGCTGGCCATTGCGGGTGAAGTCGTCGCGCGCCGGAAAGGCATCGCTAATGCTGGCACACATCAGCGCGCTGTTTGGTGTGCTGGCATTGATCTTCGGCTGGATACCAGGCTTCACCCAGCACAACATGGTGGTGGTTGCGGCGATACTCCCCGTACATGTGGCACTTGCCGTCGCTGCCGGCCCATGTGATCCGCTGATCAGACTGCTGCGGCGTTCGCGTGCGGATCCTGCTTCGGGTGCATCGTGACATTGAGCAACGCTCGGGAGGCTGCCGAAGACGCACGACAGATGATCATAGGCATAGACGTCGGGGGGACCTTCACCGACCTCGCGGCCCTGCTTGCCGACGGTACGGTCATAACAAGCAAGGTACTGAGCACATCGGATGATTGTGCCCGTGGTATGCTGAATGCGCTGGCTGCAGCGAACATTGGTGGCGATCAGGTTGCCAGCATCGCACATGGTACCACGGTCGTCACCAACCTCCTGCTTGAACGGCGAGGTGCTCTGGTCACCCTCTGCGCCACAGAGGGCTTCACCGATCTGCTTGAGTTGCGGCGCCAGGAGCGTGCTGCCCTGTATGACCTGACCAGACATCATCCGCGGCCGCTGGTTGAGGGCACAGACGTGTTGCCGGTGGCGGAGCGCATTGCTCCCCAAGGAGTGATCAGACCGCTCGACGATGCAACAATCGCAGACGTCGTCACGAAGGTGCTGGAGCGCTCACCCGCTACGGTTGCAATCGCTCTGCTGCACGCCTATGGCAACCCGGTACATGAGCAACGGCTGGCGGATGCACTGCGTGAGGAGATCAGCCGTCGCGGCGAGTCGATCGGTGTGGTAACGAGCCACGAGGTGCTCCCCGAGATCCGCGAGTACGAGCGGATGGCTACAACTGTAGCCGAGGCGTACGCACGTCCGGCAGTGCAACGTTATCTCACTGCATTCACCGAAACGCTGGCCGTTCACGGCTACCCAGAACCGCGTGTGATGACATCGGCCGGTGGCACACTCACGGCGGAAATGGCGGCTGAGCATGCTGCAGCACTCGCCCTTTCAGGGCCTGCAGGTGGAGTAACAGGAGCTGCAGCAGTGTCACGGGCTCTAGGCATACCTTGTGCGCTCACCATAGACATAGGCGGCACCAGTGCCGACGTGGGATTCATTGAGGATGGTGAACCGCTCGTTGAACGTGGAGGCAATGTGGCCGGGGTACCCATTGCACTCCCGCGTGTGCTGGTCGAGGCAGTCGCTGCGGGCGGTGGCAGCATTGCCTGGCTCGATGATGGTGGTGCCTTGCGCGCCGGTCCTGAGTCGGCAGGTGCTGTGCCGGGTCCCGCAGCTTACGGCAGTGGTGGTGAGCGACCAACCGTGACGGATGCACATGTCGTTCTTGGTGCCATCGCCACTGGTGGGTGGAGCGGCGGCATGCAGATAAGTCGCGAACTCGCGGAACGTGCAATCGCCCGGATCGCTCACCCGCTTGGCGTGTCCCTTGAGCGCGCAGCAAGAGCGCTGATCAGCACGGCAGATGCCACAATGGCACGTGCATTGAGGCGCATATCCGTGGAGCGTGGTGTCGATCCCCGTGCTGTGCCGCTGATCGCTTTCGGCGGCGGCGGTCCTCTGCATGCCTGTGGACTTGCGGAACACCTGGGCATGACCCGCGTTATTGTACCTCCGTATGCGGGAGTACTCAGTGCTGTAGGACTGGCTCTTGCACCTGAGCGGCGTGAGTCACTTGTCAGTTGCATGATTACTGCCGGCGCCTGTAGTGACGAGGCAATGCGCGGCCTGCTGCGCCGGACTTTCGTTGGACTCTCCGGCCTCGGTAGCGGTCTCGAGGCTCGCTGGTATCTACGGGCACGCTATGTGGGACAGGGGTATGAACTCGATGTCCCCGTTGAGAGCGACGACACCGTGACCGGGGTCGTCGCACGGTTTATCGCCCGCCATGCAGACCGTGCAGGATTCACGCTCGAAAGAGATGTGGAGTTCATCAGTCTGCGTACCACCCTGAGTGGTCGGCCAGGCACGATCAACTGGAACAACAGCGTGGTCGACGGCCCCATGCGGGGCAGGAGCGTCAAGACACTGGCCGATGCCACGATGCTCGTGGCAAACGGATGGCATGCGCGTCCGCTCCATATTGGTGGCTGGATGCTTGAACTCGATCGGTGACCGGCATGAGTCGCAAGCACGTCGAGATCCACGTCAAAGGCATTGCGGTCGGGATGCTCGCGCCGGCAGATGGACCTGTGCATGTGTTGGTGGTTGGCGAGGCGCCGGGCCCACGTGGTGCCGACAAGAGTGGGTACCCGTTTTTTGGTGATGGTGCAGGTCTCCATCTCTACACTGCTCTGGAACGTCTTGGTGCGATGACACTTCCGCCTGACGTGCACACCATGCCCTGGAGTGGTGCCCTCTTTGCTCAGGCTGACCTTCGGCCGAAGCCCCAAGGGGTCGCGTTGACCAACGCTTTCGACCGTTGTCCAAGCGACGACGGAGTGTCGTTCAGGGCTCCCACGCGAGCCGAGCTCCGGAGTGAAGCCAACTTCCGGCGCATTCATACCGAGGTCTCGCATCTGCTGGATCGGGGTCTGCGCGGAATTGTGACGCTCGGCCGGGTGGCAACGAGCACGATTGACGAATTCATGGTGCTCCATCCGTTGTTTGAGTCCCGGATAGCTCGCCGTGCCCTGGCTCATCCATCAGCGCAGGGCCTGCTTTCAATGGCACCCCATCGAGGAAAGGGCGCGCGTATCACCGATCTGCAGAAGGTCTGGATGGAGCAGTGTCAGGCGGCCATTGTGGAGGCCGGATATGCGTTCGCCCGGTCCGAACCACGGGTTAGAGGGAGGTCATGATGTCATTGTCATCTGTGGTTGACAGATTTGACGTGCTGGAACTCACCGTCTTTTCACAGCGTGTGGCCATGCTGGCCGAGGAGATGGGCGGGTTGCTTGAGCGCAGCAGCATATCGCCCAATATCCGCGAGCGACGTGATGCATCCTGTGCCTTGTTCGACGCTCATGGACGCATGGTGGCGCAGGCGGCGCACATTCCGGTTCACTTGGGCGCAATGCCGGAATCGGTGGCTGCCGTGCGTGCGGCCGGGGCCCGGACGGGTGATGTCTTCCTGCTTAACGATCCCGCACAAGGTGGCTCGCATCTTCCGGATCTCACCATGGTGGAGGTGATCGCCGATGCGCAGGATCAGGACAGAATAATCGGATACGCGGCAGTGCGCGCTCATCATGCAGACGTTGGAGGCATGAGTCCGGGGAGCATGCCTTTCGGAGCGACAGAGCTGTTCCAGGAAGGGATCATCGTACCGCCGGTGCGTATTGAAGCGCGAGGAGTGCGCCAGGCTGACGTGTTGCAACTCGTGCTTGCGAATGTACGTACACCGGAGGAACGGGAGGGCGATCTGCGCGCTCAGCGTGCTGCCTGCGCAGCGGGGACCCGTGGATGGAGAACTTTGTACACGCGGCTGGGTGCAGCCACACTTGATGCAGCCGTGGACGCACTGCTCGACTACACCGAACGTCGCGTGCGTGCGCGGCTCAGGCTGCTTGACGGTGCACGCGGCATTGCCAGCGACGTGCTGGAGAGTGATGGAGTCGACGAAGTCCGTATACCCATTGTTGTTGCCGCATCAGTCGCTGGCGATTCACTGCAGTTCGATCTCACGGGAACGTCCGGTGCGGTGCGCGGCAATATCAACGCTCCACCTTCGGTGGCGCGCGCTGCAGCGGTCTTCGTGATGCGTGTGCTCTGCGATGACGATGTACCCGTCAACGATGGAATCGGACGGGCACTGTCGCTGGTCATTCCGGATGATTGCGTAGCCAACGCTAAGAGGCCGAGCGCTGTTGCCGCGGGCAATGTGGAGCTGTCCCAGCGGCTGACAGACGTGTGTCTTGCAGCACTGAGCAATGCAGCGGAATCCATCGGTATGCATGACCTCACCATTCCTGCAGCAGGGCAGGGTACGATGAACAACGTCACACTCGGTGCGCGTGGCTGGACCTTCTACGAGACCTTGGGAGGCGGGCAGGGGGCCAGTCAGCGTGGAGACGGGCCGGATGCAGTGCATGTCGGCATGAGCAACACACGCAACACACCTGTGGAAACGCTCGAGCATGCATACCCACTGCGTATGACGGGATACGCGATACGTCGTGGGAGCGGGGGTGATGGAGTTTACCGCGGCGGAGACGGGGTGATACGCAGCTATCAGGCATTGGTGCCTTGCACCGCCACGCTGCTTACCGAGCGTCGTACCGTAGCGCCCAGCGGCGCGCGCGGTGGCAGCGATGGCGCAACAGGCCGCAATGTGCTCAATGGCAGCCTGCTGCCGGCAAAGACACGAATCGCCATGGTCGCTGGTGATACGCTGACCATCGAAACCCCTGGGGGCGGCGGCTGGGGCCGCAGCATTCGCTGAGCGGCTGCGCCTGACGGCGAATTCCCCGGATATTCGCTGGCTGCTTCCTTGCCGATACCCGGCCCGGACGTCAGGAAGATTTCACGATCATAACTGTTGCATCGCTTCAGAACGACAGCGTCAGTCCTTCACTGGCAGCAAAGACGTGAAGATCCGATTCTACTGCGTCCACCTGCTCACGTGCTGCAT
>CAYSKN010000024.1:0-19126 GCA_964431565.1 uncultured Gemmatimonas sp. | reverse complement strand
TCCGGCGTGCTCGTGCGGCGCACCCTGCTTTTCCTGAGTGAAAACTTCCCACAAGGGCCACTGACTGTCGGTATTGCTCATGATACCACCGCATTGTTTTCCTGTTTTGCTGCGTAAGCGGATGCTGCCTGCCTGACCCAGGCGCCTTCCTCGTGTGCGTTGCGCCTGGCTGCAAGACGCTCACGGTTGCACTGACCGTTCCCTTTGATGACCTCGTAGAACTCAGACCAGTCTATCTCACCGAAATCCCAGTTCTTTGTTTCCTCGTTATAGCGGAGGTCAGGGTCCGGAAGAGTCAGTCCGATAGCTATCGCCTGTGGAACGGTGAGATTCACAAAGCGCTGTCTGAGCTCATCGTTTGTTTTGCGCTTGACCCGCCATCGGAGAAGCTCGGCGGAGTTTGGCGAATCCGTATCACTCGGGCCAAACATCATGAGCGACGGCCACCAGAACCGGTTCACAGCATCCTGGACCATCTCCCGCTGCGCAGCAGTGCCGTTGGCATGCGTGGCACACATTTCGTAGCCCTGACGCTTGTGGAAGTTCTCTTCCTTGCAGATGCGTATCATCGCGCGCGCATACGGCCCATAGGACGACTTGGCCAACACTGTCTGATTTACAATCGCGGCGCCGTCAACAAGCCATCCGATTACACCCATATCAGCCCACGACAGTGTCGGGTAATTGAAAATGCTCGAATACTTGGCCGCACCTTCGTGCAACTGATCGATCAGCGTGGCACGATCCACGCCAAGCGTTTCTGTACCGCAGTAGATATAAAGCCCGTGGCCAGCCTCGTCCTGCACTTTGGCCAGGAGCCCCAGTTTGCGCCTCAACGACGGCGCACGCGTGATCCAGTTCCCTTCCGGTAGCATCCCCACAACTTCGGAATGCGCGTGCTGGCTCATCATGCGGATGAGCTGTCGCCGATACCTATCCGGCATCCAGTCCTTGGGTTCGATGCTTTCTTCGGCGTCGATACGGGAATTGAAAGTTGCTTCAAGCTGGTCAGTCATGAGGCAGGCAGGTTATTAGTTTTTACGATCATGGCAGACGGAATCCTCTCATCCAATATCTCCAGTGGCATCGCTACTGTCGAGTTCTCTCACCCCAGAAGTAATTCGCTCCCTGGCGAACTTCTGCGGTCGATAGCCGCCGAGATCAGTGAGCTGGGCAGGAATCCAGACGTCCGGGTGATAGTACTGCGAAGCGCAGGCAACGGCGCGTTCTGCGCCGGCGCCTCCTTCGATGAACTTATCACCATCAGTAACGAAGCTGAGGGGCTTACTTTCTTCAGTGGTTTCGCCGAAGTGATTCTGGCAATGATCCGGGCGCCACAGTTCGTCCTGACGCGCATACAGGGGAAAGCCGTAGGTGGTGGTGTAGGGCTCGCAGCCGCTTCCGATTACACTATCGCCGTCGCAGGAGCCTCCGCCAAACTCAGCGAGCTCGCAGTTGGGATCGGGCCCTTCGTTGTGGGACCAGCGATCGAACGCAAAATCGGTACTGGTGCATTTGCGGCGATGTCGGCTGATGCTTCGTGGCGCGACGCCGACTGGTGTGAACGGCATGGGCTCTACTCGCGGGTTGTCGGGGACGTCGAAACGCTCGACCGGGAAGTGACAACACTGGCGCGCACCATGGCTGACTCCAATCCGGATGCCGTGCGCGCCCTTAAAGCGGTCTTCTGGCAGGGAACGGAAGCCTGGGAATCGCTGCTCCGCGAACGGGCTGCCATGAGCGGCCGAATGGTGCTCTCCGACTATACCCGTGGTGCGATCGCGAGATTCAAAGCGCGGTAGCACTCGTCGCGTAAATCTCAGTTACCGCCTCAGCAAAGGTCTTTTTGTACGACAGCGACCGGGTCGCGTCTGAGCCGTGCTCCACACCGCTCTCCCGTACGCGCTCGGTACCGCGCAAAGCAGCCTCTTCCAGCCTGGAGGCAGCAACTACAAGCGACGGCCGGTCCAGTGTCACCCCTTCCAGCCGCGACAGATACTCCTCTGCGGCCGTCAGATAACCCATCATGCCGCCCAGCTCCGTCGGTGCATATATCTTGCCCGCGCGATGCAATACCAGCTCCTGCGAAGGATCCGGCATCGCAAGGTTTTCACACCCGCAAACCACCAGAATACCCGGATTTGCAGCTATCGCACTCACGGCTTCCGCGTCCAGTGAACCACCTGATGCATTCACTACGAGAGCATCCATAGGCTGTGAAAGAAATTCCGATTTTTTTTCCGGATGCCATGCAGTAATACCACGTGCTTCCAGCTCTCTGCAGCGGTCCTCCCGTGCCTCCAGAGCCAGCAGTCGCGGTGCCTCACGGCTCAGTTCATTCACAAGGTGCCCGCCAATATTCCCGTAGCCAATAAGCCCGACAGTTGCCTTCTCAAGCGGGATTCCCATGCCACGCAACATTCCGCGCAACACATGGTAGTTCCCGATCGCTGTCAGGTCTGATGTATCGGCGACCACGCTCCCTTTGTATCGTGCATTGAGATAGTCCAGCGACTGCGTGATTCCGTCGGACATCAGGCCGTGCCCCAGATCCTGACCGGTTGTAAGCAGGAAACCACCTACCCTTTCCACCTCGCGGAAACAGGCGATGGCAAAGTCAAGCAGCTCTTCATCCAGCGGCTGGCCGATGCGCGCATCAGGCGTAGGAGCAAGGACGCACTTCCCCCCTACAATGCGGTTGATATCATGGATAGTGAGAGGGCCACCCACACCTATAAGCCGCGACCAATAGACCTTTTCCTCCATCCCAGCGGCAAGCGAAACAGCTTCGACATCGGTGCTGAAACCCTTCCTGGCAAGCCTGTCTTCGGGGAGTATCCTGAAGCCACCCAGCGAAAGCTTTCCGGAGCCTGGCTGTGCATGCGTCGCTACGCTCAGCGTCCAGCTGTGGCGCGGCTCGACAAAGCGATATACCCACACGTTCGGGTTCCGCGTGGCCGCAAGACCGGGAACCAGCGATCGGGATTGATCCGGAGTCAGTATGTTTACATTCACGTCTTCAATCTAATTTGCCCCCACATTCCGCGGCCGGCCGCGGCCAACGCAGGCCGCATGCTATTCTTAACAGATGCCAAACGAAGATACTCCAATTGAGCAATCCTTCGACCCCGCAACGCCGGCGGGATGGGAATCGCTGCGTGCCCTCGGACACGACATGCTCGACGACATGCTACGATTCCTCGAGGACCTTGACAATCAACCAGTCTGGCAGGCAATGCCGGATGATGTCGCGGTGGAGTTCGATAAACCGGTGCCCATGGCCGGCATCGGCCAAAGAGAGACATACGATCGGTTCCGCAATTATGTCCTCCCATATCACAATGGCAACCTGCATCCGCGCTTCTTTGGCTGGGTGCGCGGCAACGGTACACCATACGCAATGCTGGCAGAGATGCTCTCTGCCGGCCTTAATGCACACCTGGGCGGCTTCAGCAACGCACCGCCGAAAGTTGAACAGCAGGTTGTCAATTGGTTCGCAGACCTCTTTGGCCTACACGGTGCCAGCGGCCTTTTTGTAACCGGTGGTACGATGGCAAATACTCTCGGGATTGCAGTGGCACGCTTTGCAAACGCTGACTCCCGCGGATACGACATCAGATCATTTGGACTCCAGAGCTGGCCGGCAACCTCGTCACCACCGCCGATGGTTTTCTACGGCTCATCCGAGACACACAACTGGGCTGTTAAAGCTGCGGAGTGGCTCGGGCTCGGCAGACGTGCATTCCGTGCTGTCAGATGCAACAGTGACTACCAGATGGATATCGCGCGCCTTGAATCCCGGATAGCGAGTGATCGTGCTGAGGGATTGCAACCATTTTGCATTATAGGAACTGCCGGTACCGTTAACACGGGCTCGAGCGATGATCTGGAAGCACTCGCGGATCTCGCGAAGCGTGAAAAACTGTGGTTTCATGTCGACGGCGCTTTCGGCGCGTTGCTGAGTCTTTCGCCTTCGCTCCGGCACATCGTTAAAGGAATGGAGCGCGCCGACTCAATTGGCTTCGACCTGCACAAGTGGGGGTCGATGCCGTTCGAGTGCGGTTGTGTTCTGATTCGCGACCCTGAAATGCACAGACGGACATTTGCCACGCCAGCGGAATATCTGGAAGGGACGACGCGTGGTGTTGCAGCGGGCGGCGCATATTTCGCTGAACGTGGACTGGACCTTACACGCGGCTTCAAGGCACTCAAGGTCTGGATGTCATTGCAGGCCGACGGTGTCGACAAACTTGCCCACATTATCAATCAGAACGTGCATCAGGTGCAGCACCTGGTGTCACTCATCGAAAGCTCCGACCGCGTGGAAATGCTGGCACCAGCGCCGATCAATATCGCGTGCTTCCGCTACCTGGCGCCCGGGCTGGATGCAGGCTCGCTGAATGCGTTCAACGCCGAGCTGCTGCTGCGACTTCAGGAGCGTGGTATCGCCGTTCCTTCAAGCACGCACTTGAACGGTATATTCGCACTGCGGGTGGCGCACGTGAACCATCGTTCCCGCACAGAGGACATCGATACGATGTTCAATGCGATTATTGATATCGGAAAGGAACTGGAGGCAGAAGCCTTCGCGTACGGTTCACCTGCTGCGTGAGATGAACCGCACGGGCCGGCGCTGATTTCAGTTGCCGCGCTGCTTTGCGGTCCTGCCGCCGGATGAAGACGCACCACCTGACGAAGCGGCACTGCCACTCGATGAACCACCCGACGACGACGTCTGAGCTGCGCCCGGGGCCGATCCATCTGGACGACGCAGTTGGATTGCACGCGTTATGACCGACGCTGCCGTTGAAGAGGTGCCTGGACGGGTATAACCCTGACCTGCCACCGCGATCCCTGTCCTGGGCTTTGCAGCCGGTGTGACATAAATGGAGCCGTAACCCAGCGTCATCCCGTTGCTGTACGGGTAACAGCCCCAGCAACCATAGCCGCCCACGGTACCGTAGCGATACAGATAACCAGCGTCCACCAGGCCGTATCTGTAGCGATAACCGTACGGGTCCCAGGGGCTGAGCCATGGATCTACGTACATTGGCGACACAAAGCCACCGCCCCCGATCGATCCCCCGGCACCTGTCGGCTGCCGCTGAATCGGTGCTACTGCTACAGCGTTCGTCGAGGTGTTGAAATACAGCACGCCGGGATTGTCGAGTGCAACCAGCAGGTCGATTACACCTGCCGGTATTCCGCGCCTTGCAAGGCGGGTCAACTCCTTGCCGCTCAGGTCCAGCGGCTCAGCACGATCAGCCAACCACGCCTCAACCACCGGGTCGCGGACTTTATCTGCAACCTCAACGATGGCGTCCGCCGTGAGCCGGCTGCCTGCAGCCATACGTGCAGTTGCCGTACTGAAGAATGGAACAACACGATCTGTACGCTGCCAACCACCAGCCGCAGTACGCTGGAAAGTTGCGCTGCTGACAAGCCTGATACCTGAACAGTTGAAACTCCCCTTCACTGTAACTGTTGTACCGTCAGCAGACGGAGTTGCCGCCTCCGAACCTGTGCAACCGGTACGGTCGACCGGGATCAGCTTGCCATCTGCACTGAGCCGTGGGGTTTCGACAAGCGCACTGTCCACGTATCCCTCAAACGAAACGTCTGCATAGCGTAACTTGCCGACGTACACAGCGTCGTTCAGATCTGCACTGACGAACTGCACCTGCACCCATTCGCCCTTCTGACTCATTGCCATGAGCCCGCTCTCCCTGCGCTTCACACCATTCGCGCAGTCGAACTCGCTCTCAAGCATTATTCTGCGATTATCCGCTGACCAGTCGCCCTGCTCCCAGCCGGAGCAATCGGCGACTGTTCGGGTTGTGCGGTTGCCTGTAGCAGCCAGGCGGATGTGCGACGAAATCCGGTTGCCGGTAATGTTGACAACATCGACACCATCCTGCGATCCAGTCGGGATCACGCACACCAGCTGACCGGCAAAGCGGGACGCTTCGCTGTCGGTAACTGCCGGGGCCGCTTCCGGAACCCAGCAACCAAGCCATGGTTGCCAGCGGCTTTCAGTTGCCTGTGCCGATACAACGCTGCCAGCCGAGGCAAGCGCCACAAGAACAAATGCAGCGCGGCGGATAGAGTTTTTTGCAGAAGTCATGATAGCCTCCGCTTAAAAGCGGAATCGGAGACCGGTGGTGAGCGATGCACCGGATAGATCGATGTTGCCAAACCCACTGAACTGAGTGCTCATCGGTGCGTTGGCCCGATCGTATCTGAGCTCTGTAATCAGTGCACTGTGCGGTGTTATACCCAGCTGCAGGCCGGCAGCACCATAGACCACAGGACTCTCACCTGAGGAAGAAAGTGAGCCGAAGAAGATATCGTTGGTCCGGAAGTCCACGAAGTCACCGGTCTGTTCGAACCGGTAGCGAATAATACCGCCACCCGCAGAAACATATGGCAATACTCGTGCAGGCACCCAGGCAAATGACCCGACTTTCTCCATTACGGGTGTGAAATAATAGCGGAGCCCGAGCGTGACGGGGACGCGACTGAAGCGGGTCTCCTGCTCGATCTCCATATCGTTATTGTCAACCCAGTCCCGGTAGTTGGATTGTGCAGTGCGGCTCGTTACACCGACGCTGAAGACGACTTCGGTCTGCCGCCCAAGCAGGACTCCCCCATCGATTGCCATCTGGATGCCATCAAAATCCTTGCGGTTGAGCGTCAGGTATTCCTGCGCGAAGTCAAACACCTCGCTGCCGGCATCGGCGCGCGCAAAGCCCAGCCTGAGCGAGATGGATGCGTTTGGCTTCCGGAGTGTATAGCCGTTCCGTTCGGCCTGGGCGTTAGCCGTGGCAGGCTCTGCCACAGACGCTATAAAGAGCGCCGCAACAGCGAAAGAAATGGGGTGATGCATCTTCATCGCAACTCCTCCTGACACCCGCAAACAACGTGATAAACGAAAGACGGGACTGGCCCGTGCCGGTCACCAACCGACACGGGCTACACCCCTAGTAAATCACTGAACCGGGGAATGTTCCGCTAAGCGAGGTTGGCCCCGTGGCATTTCTTGAACTTCTTACCGCTGCCACAGGGGCAGGGGCTGTTGCGAGGTGTGTTCTCCCACCCTTGCGGCAGCGCCTCCGCCACGGCCCCGATGGACTTGACGCGCCCCGCGCCTACCACCCGCGGAGCACTCGCCACAGTGGCCTTTGCACCCTGATTTGCACCCTGATTTGCACCCTGGTCAGTGACCGTAGCTGCAGCCATCTCACGATCTTCGACATCGGTGCCCGGCTCGCTCTCGCCTGCTGGCACCTCCTCCAGAATGCCCATAGCGTTATAGCGCTTCACGGTACGTGAACCACTGCCGCTTTCTACCGGCTCAGCACCCTCCGCATCACGCAATGCGGGCGGAACATACGCCGGACGCTGAGGCGCTGGCGGTGAATCAAATACCAGCTGCGACTTGAGGAACCGCTCGGTGAAGGTGTTCGCAATGTCGTGCATGAGGTCCACGAACATCGTGTACGCTTCCTGCTTGTACTCGATGAGCGGATCCTTCTGCCCCCAGGAGCGATAGTGGATTGATGCACGCAGCTGATCCAGATCATACAGGTGATCCTTCCACTTCTCATCTATCACGTTGAGCATTACGAGCGAGAGCAGCCGGTCCCCGAAGCCAACGCCGGACTGATCCGTCACCGAATCCAGCTGCTTCAGTTTGTCGTAAAAAGCCTGACGCGCCGCGGCGGCGGCGGTCGCCAGTGCTTCCTCTTCCGTCGCCGGCAGGTCGCCGACATCCCCGGAAAACTCAGGAACCCGCAACATAAAGTGCATAAGGAGATCCTGCTGCACGTACGCCCAGTCCCACTCCTCCGGCCGGTCGAACATACCAAGCGCCTGCTCAACCCGGCGTTGTGCGCCGCGCTCGAGCATCTTGATCGCCTCACCCTTGAGCTCTTCACCGCCTTCCAGTGAGAACGAACGCAACGAGTAAACTACTTCACGCTGCTGGTTCATTACGTCATCGTATTCCAGCAACCGTTTGCGCGATTCGAAGTTCTGCATCTCGACCCGCTTCTGCGCCTGCTCAATTGAGCGCGTAATGATCGGATGGCTCAGCACTTCGCCGTCTTCGGCACCCAGGCGGTCCATAATGCGGGCGATCTTGTCAGACTGGAAGAGACGCATAAGATCGTCTTCCAGCGACAGGAAGAACTGCGAAGAGCCCGGGTCACCCTGACGACCTGCGCGTCCGCGGAGCTGACGGTCGATACGACGCGACTCATGCCGTTCGGAGCCGATGATATGGAGACCACCTATCTCCTCCACATCCACAGTCTTTCCGTCCGCATCAACCACCTGCGACGGACGCGAGTCGGTCACTCCGACGCCCAGCTTGATGTCCGTACCGCGGCCAGCCATGTTGGTCGCGATAGTGATCGCTCCAGCCTGACCGGCACCTGCAACAATCTCAGCTTCCCGCTGGTGATACTTGGCGTTAAGCACGTTGTGCTTGAGCCCTGCACGCGTGAAGAGGCGCGAAAGAGTTTCGCTCGCTTCGACATTGGCGGTACCCACCAGCACAGGGAAACCCAGCTGGTTCAGCCGGCGGGTCTCATTGACGATTGCATTGTATTTCTCGCGACGCGTCTTGTAGATGAGATCATGTCTGTCATCACGCGCGATCGGGCGGTTCGTCGGTATCACGGAAACAGAAAGCGTATAGATCGAATGGAACTCATTCTCTTCCGTCTCTGCTGTACCGGTCATACCAGCCAGTTTCTCATACATGCGGAAATAGTTCTGGATGGTGATGGTCGCCATGGTCTGCGTTTCACCCTTTACCTGAACACCTTCCTTCGCTTCCACTGCCTGGTGGAGCCCTTCACTCCATCGCCGTCCAGGCATGGTACGCCCGGTGAACTCATCGACGATGAGCACCTGACCTTCCTGTACCACGTAATTCACGTCGCGCTCGTACAGCGTGTGCGCACGCAGCAGCTGATGGATGATGTTGAGGCGCTCGCTCTTCTGCGCAGACTCGCGGTCTATTTCTGCGCGTTCAGCCAGCTTCTCAGCCGGCGGCAGTTCGCTCCTGTCGAGCTCACCGATCATCAGCGAGATATCAGGCAATACAAATGCGTTCAGGTCATCCGGTGACATGAACTCAAGCCCCTGCTCGGTCAGATGCACCGAGTGGCCCTTTTCGTCCAGCACGTACAGCAAATCGTCTTCTATTGCGCCATGTTGCCTGCGCGACGATGGCAGCTTGCGATCGGCGATTACATCCAGTTCCATCCGCTGCACAAGCGACTTGACGCCGGTCTCCTGCAGCACCTTCATCAAGCGGCGGTTCTTCGGGCCACCCAGCTGTGCCTTGTAGAACTGCATTCCGGCAGTCGCGGTATCGCCGGCCTCAAGCGCTTCTTCGCCGTCGGCTACAAGCGCGTTTACGAGCTCGCTCTGGCGGCGTGCCAGGCGTCCAACCATGGAATTGAACTCAGCGTACTGATTGTCACCTTCGTTTCCAACCGGGCCGGATATAATCAGCGGCGTCCGTGCCTCATCGATGAGGATGGAGTCCACTTCGTCGATGATCGCGAAGATGTGCGGCCGCTGCACACGCTGCTCCAGCGAGACCACCATGTTGTCGCGCAGGTAGTCAAAACCGAACTCGTTGTTTGTACCGTACGTGATATCGGCATTGTATGCAGCCCGACGCTCGGGTGAACCGGGCTCCGTATCATCCAGACACGCAACGGTCAGCCCCAGCCACTTGTACAGGTGACCCATCCACTGCGAGTCACGCCGTGCGAGATAGGTGTTGACCGTAACCAGGTGGGTCCCGCGCCCGGGGAGGGCATTCAGATACATCGGCAGAGTGGCTACAAGTGTTTTTCCTTCACCTGTCGCCATTTCAGCAATACGTCCGAGGTGAAGCTGAATACCACCAATGAGCTGCACATCGTAGTGCACCATGTCCCACGTCAGCTCATGACCGGTAACCATTACCGAAGAGCCTGTCAGCCTGCGTGCAGCCTCGCGTACTGTCGCAAAGGCCTCAGGGAGTATCTCGTCGAGTACTTCACCGATAGCCTCACGCAGCTCATGCTCAACACCACCCTGACCATCCAGCCCCTGGAGTTCGCTGTCAATGTGGTCACGTGTCGCAGCATCTTCTGTGATTCGCTTTTGCTGCTTCAATTCCGCAATGCGGGCCTCAAGATCAGCGGTGCGCTCAGCGATGAGCTCACGGAACTTTGTTGTCTGCGCCTGCAGCTCCTCATCGCTGAGTGTGGCCAGCCGTGTTTCAAAACCGTGAATCTCTTCGACTATCGGTTGAACACGTTTTCTTTCACGCTCATGCCGCGTACCGAATACGCGGGTAATCATATCCTGAAGCATCTGGTCCTCGGAAAACGAAGGCCCGCGGGCTCTCGTTATCCGCCTTTCAGGCGAACCCGGGACGCTCCGCAGCCACTGGTAACACTGGATATAAACCGACTGTTTTGATATACCGCAGGACGGCATCCGGAAGAAAACCTATCACAGATTTTCCCTCTGCCAGCCGCCTTCTTATCTCGGTTGACGTTACATCTACCCTTCGGGTGGAAAGCGCCAAAGGTTCCAGAACGCCCTCCACCTGTTCCCACTCTTTCAGCATGGCCGACAGACTGTCGCTGTGCTCTCCACGTCGCAGCACAGCAAGTCGGGCTGTGGACAACATCCGCGCCGGCTCCCTCCATCGTGGGAGCGTCGCGACAACATCGTCACCAACCAGCAGGCAGAGTTCTGAACCGCTGTAGCGCCGGGCCAGTGCCTCCACTGTGTCAACCATGAAAGATATACCACCCCGGTCCACTTCGATGGGGTCAACCGTCATGCCGGGTATCCCTTCGAAGCAAAGGCGGGTCATAGCCATACGATGCCGCGAGGCCGTCCCGGTATTCTGCTTGAGCGGCTGTGTACCCGCCGGCACTATGACGACGTGGTCCAGTCTGAGCGCTTCCTTTGCATCCTGCACCACGAGCTGATGCCCGACGTGAGGTGGGTCAAAGGTGCCGCCAAATACTCCGATACGGGATGGGGTCACTTTTTCAGCTCTCCCCCGGTCCTGCCAGCGACAGCAGCCGAATCAGTATGGTCCGGGGCGGGCAAGAGCATCCACCACGGGAATACTATCCGGTGGCACCACCGACTCCGTCGCACGGAGTGAATCGGTGGTCGCCGGTCCGCAGGCCTTAAGCACAAGCGGATCTCCCGGGTACGCCTTCCACATTGCCTGGCAGGTATCGTCTGCATCAGCCTTCCAGCGTTTCGCTGTATAAAGTTCATGCAGCTTGAGCCAGGATTCTTTCGCCACTTCGGTATATGGCCACGTGTTGACCACATCCTTGAAATAAATAATCCCGGAGTCGTAAGCGCCACGGACCCGCACGTAGTGCATCCCGATGAGGAAGGTCTTCCGCGCAAACCATTCGTCCAGATCAGTGATGCGCTTTGCGGCCTCCGGGGCCTCTTTGGCTTCCGGGTATGAGGACAACAGGGCCCTCAGGATGGACTGTGCACGCTCACCATATTCCGGGTCCAGCGTCGGGCGGCGCCAGAGATGCTGATACGACCGACCGGCACCCAGCATCGCGGCTGCCGCCAGAGTATCCTCCGGGAAACCGTCCACGACACGCTCAAAAGCCTGGGCCGCCAGGAGATACTGCTTATCTGATTCGTGCGAAAGCCCGAGATAGTAATAAGCAGGCGCCAGGAGCGGGTCACGAGCTGAGAGATCGATTGACAGCTGCTCAAAACCGATCTGGGCATTCCCCCAGTTCCCCTGCTCATACTCCAGCAGAGCTGCGCGAAACAACGCCTCCGGGGTCGCATAATCGCGGACCCTGAAGCTCTGGCCGCACCCTGCAAGGGCCGCCGTGATGCTCAGAAGCACCAGAAGGCGCCACTCAACTCTCCGTACCAATACACTCATGCGCTGAATCCTACACCGGGTGCGGCCGAACGTTGCTTCATGTCGCTACAGGTACTCCCGATATGCGGTTTGATGCCAATGGGATCACCATAGCCCGGCTTTCCCTCAATCCTGAGGTGACGTTCCGTGTGTCAACAACCAGTGATGCCTCATCCAAGACGTGCTGATAGTCCACCACCTTGTGGTCGGTCACAATCACCACGGCATCAGCCCACCGCAGCATCTCGTCAGAGAGCGCCACGCCCTTCCGTACATGCCCGTTCTCACGGAACTGCTGCACAAACGGATCATGGAACTCGACATGCGCACCACGCTCCTCAAGCAGTCGGATAATATCCAGCGCCGGGCTCTCGCGCACGTCGTCGATGTCCCGCTTGTATGCCACACCGAGCACCAGCACCCGGCTGCCACGTACTGCCTTGCGAACCTCATTCAGTGCCGATGCTACCTTGTTGACCACCCAGTCGGGCATCTGTGAGTTGATCTCACTCGCAAGATCGATGAACCGTGTCTTGTAGTTAAGCGTCCGCATCTTCCACGCCAGATAGTGTGGGTCGAGCGGAATGCAGTGACCACCAATTCCGGGGCCCGGCGTGAACTTCATGAAACCAAACGGCTTGGTCGCCGCGGCATCAATCACCTCCCAGACATCCACACCCAGCTTGTCACAGACAATCGCAATCTCGTTCACAAGACCGATGTTGACGGCCCTGAACGTGTTCTCAAGCAGCTTCACCAGCTCAGCAGCCTCGGGTGACGAAACCGGCACAACTGTGTCAATGCAGCTCTGATAGAACTCACGGGCAACCTCCACGCACGCCGGAGTAACACCACCAACTACCTTCGGTGTGTTTTTGGTGTGGTATACCGGGTTGCCCGGGTCTACACGCTCAGGGCTGAACGCCACAAAAACGTCTTCACCGACTGTAAGCCCGCGCGCCTCAAGACGGGGCTGCAACAGCTCACGGGTGGTGCCCGGATACGTCGTGCTCTCAAGCACAACACAAAGCCCCGGATGCGCCTGACGGGCTACGGCCTCAGCCGATGCCAGAACGAACGCCATGTCAGGGTCCCTGGTCTTGGAAAGCGGTGTCGGCACCGCAATTGAAATGGCGTCGCACTCACTCAGGCGCTCCTCCACCGTTGTTGCGGTAAAGAGGCCGGCTGAAACCGCCTTCTGCACCTGCTCCGATGAGATATCCTGGATGTGAGACGTGCCCCCCATCAGCTGATCCACAACCCGCTGGCTCACGTCATAGCCAATGACGCGGAAGCCGGCGTTCACAAACTCCATGGCAAGGGGAAGCCCTACGTAGCCGAGTCCGATGACTCCAACGACAGCCTCACGATTACGGATCTTTTCAAGCAGCAGTTCTTTGTACATGCAATTTTCCTGAGTGGATGACATCAGCTGCCGAAGAAGCTCCGGACGGCAGCAATTACTTCATCCAGTTGCACCTGCGTCAGCTCCGGATAAATCGGCAGCGACAAGACCTCACTTGCCGCCTTCTCCGACTCCGGGCACTGACCCTCCTTATACCCCAGATAGGCAAAACACTGTTGAAGATGCAGTGGCAACGGATAGTAAACAGACGATCCAATCCCTTTGCCGGTAAGGTGTTCGCGCAATGCGTCCCTGTCCTTCACCCGGATCGTGTACTGGTTGTAGATGCTGGTGTTGGCTGGGTCTATGAAGGGGGTCGTTACCTCCTCCAGGCGCTTGAATCCCCGGTCGTAATACCCGGCATTTGACCTGCGCGAACTGCTCCAGCCAGCCAACCGGGGGAGCTTGGTACTCAGAACAACGGCCTGAAGTGCATCCAGCCGGCTGTTATAGCCCACGATTTCGTGGTAGTAGGTCCGCCGACTGCCATGAGTACGCAGCTTCATCAGCGTTTCAAAGAACCCGTCGTCCTGCGTTATCAGCATCCCACCATCGCCATATCCACCCAGATTCTTGGAGGGGAAAAAGCTGAAAGTACCGATGGCGGCGGCCTCACCGGCCATTACTTCCTTGCCGTCGATCATGCGACTGGCGCCGATCGATTGCGCCGCGTCCTCGATTACCGGAAGCCCACCGGCCGCAGCTGTCACTTGCTCAATTGCAGCCATCTGACCAAAAAGGTCTACCGCAATCACAGCTTTGGTGCGCGGCGTGATAGCCGCAGCAACGGCTTCCGGATTGATGTTGAAAGTGCGCGGATCAATATCCACAAAAACCGGACGGGCGCCCACGTTGTGAATCGCACCGGCTGTTGCAAAGAAAGTGAATGGCGTGGTTACGACCTCACTCCCCGGGCCCGCGCCGACTGCACGAAGCGCAAGCACAAGCGCGTCGGAGCCATTGGCGCAACCGACCGCCCACCTGGTGCGCGAAAGCGCCGCGATCTCCTTTTCCAGTCGCTCAACAGGTTCGCCGAGTATGAAGGCCTGAGAATCGACCACATCCATCAGCGCCGCGATCATTTCATCGCGTATATAAAGATGCTGAGCCTTGAGATCCAGTAATGGTACAGGCATAACGCTCTATTCTCCGATATCCGGTTGATAACGCTGCATTCAGATGCTCGTACAGTGCTGGTTCAGGGCTGTTTCAGAAACTGTTTCAGATGCGGGTGCGGAGCGGCAACGGTACCTCGCGGCCGGTCTTGGCCGATTCATAGATGCCCAGAATGATCTCAAGAGACTTGCGACCAGCCCGCCCGTCCGTATCCGGCCGGGCCGCCCCACGCAGCGCATCCACAACGTTGCGATAGTACGGCAGATGCCCAAACCCATACACTGAAGCCGGGTTCGTGTTGCTCTGCTCTATCAGTTTGTCGTCGTCGTCATAGTCGGCAAAGATCCAGTGCTCCACCTTGTTCACTGCGGTACCACCGATCTTCACGGTGCCCTTCTCACCAAGGATCGTGATCGAACCTTCGATGTTCCTTGGGTAAGTCAGCATGGTGACTTCGATTGCAGCCAGGGCGCCTGAACGGAACTTGAGGATAGCCACACCACTGTCTTCCGCTTCGATGCGCCTCGCCATCGTGGCTGTCTGAGCCATCACGCTTTCCACCGGACCAACCAGCCACTGGATCAGATCCACATAGTGCGACGCCTGATTCATGAAGGCACCGCCGTCGAACTCCCAGGTTCCGCGCCACGGTGCCTGATCGTAATACTCCTGCGGCCTGGTCCAGCGCACCGTACAGTTGGCCATGTATATCCGGCCAAACCTGCCGCGATCTATCGCACGCTTGAGAAGCTGTATCGGCGGGTTGAGACGATTCTGCTTAACCACAAAGAGCCGCACCTGATTGTCATCGCAGGCCTTTACCAGCGCATCGGCCGCCGCGAGTGAAATACCCATCGGCTTTTCCGAAATCACATGACGGCCGCTCTCTGCTGCAAGAATCCCATGCTGCGGGTGGAGGCCGGATGGCGTCGCTATCACCACGGCATCCGATGGCACAGCGGCCAGCATCGCGGCATGGTCGGTGAACCACGGTACGCCATACTGCTCACCGGCAGCACGCGCACGCTCTTCCACCACATCGCACACCGAAACAAGACGCAGATCAGGGATCTGTGCAATTGCATCGAAGTGGTTGCGACTGATCCGGCCACAGCCAAGAGCTGCGATCCGGATCGGCTCACCATCCGTGATAACCCCGCACTTACGCTGCGTCTCCGTCATGACAGAACCTCCATCGTGCATGGCACGCGAATACAGAACGCGAACATCAAGGCGTCTCCTCCAATGGAGTCACAATATCCCCGTTCCGGATGTATAACCGTTTCGTTACCGGACACTGCAACGTTTCACTGTCGCCCTCAGTGCCTGCCACGCTCATACGGTGGCCATGTTCAGACATCCAGCCTATGCGCTTCGCCGGTACACCGGCCATCAAAGCATAGTCGGGAACAGATCTGTTTACCACAGCACCGGCACCGATAAAGGCATACCGCCCGATCTCTATACCGCAAATGATTGTGGAATTGGCGCCGAAACTGGCCCCCTTCCCGACCACTGTTCTGCGGTACTCATTGCGCCGCGTTACGGCACTCCTCGGGTTGAACACATTGGTGAACACCATCGACGGGCCGCAGAACACATCGTCACCCAGCTCAACACCCTCGTAAACCGAGACGTTATTCTGGATCCTGACGTTGTTGCCGATGAGCACTCCGTTCATCACTACAACGTTCTGCCCCAGCGAGCACCGGTCACCGATAACCGCGCCGCTGAGCACATGGGAAAAATGCCAGACGCGCGTCCCGCTGCCGATAACCGCACCGTCATCGACATACGAAGATTCATGCACAGCGGCACCCTCACCCAGAATCGCTCCTGCATGCACATTGCCGTTCCCAGGAACGGTGATCATGCCACCACTGCTCATGCAGTTGCGCCCTGAACACGTGCGTGCCACTCCTGCAGTGACATCACTTCAAGCTCGCGCCTGCGCCTGGCAGTAATCGCTTCGCAGGCGGCGTTTGCAGCACTGAGTGTCGTTGTATATGGCACATGGTTGGCAATCGCGGACTGCCGCAGCATCTCATCCGCCATCTGGGCATGCTTGCCAAGCGGTGTGTTGATAAGCAGCGTGATATCGCCGTTCACGATATGATCCACACCATGCGGACGCCCTTCGTGGATCTTGAACACACGCGTCACCGGTACTCCATGCTCCGCCAGATATGCAGCCGTACCCGAAGTCGCGTATATGGTGAAACCCAGTGCGTTGAGTTTCTGAGCCAGCTGTACCGCATTCGGCTTGTCAGAGTCGTTTACGGTCATGAAGACAGCGCCGCCAGAGGGCAACGCATTGTCAGCGGCCAGCTGCGACTTGAGGAAAGCCGCACCGAACCGCTCGTCAATCCCCATGACTTCACCCGTAGACCGCATTTCAGGTCCCAGAACCGGGTCAAACTCACGGAATTTGTTGAACGGGAATACAGCTTCCTTGACGCACACATAGTCGGGAATCACCTCCTTCGTGAATCCGACACTTGCCAGGCTCTCACCCAGCATCAGGCGCGCTGCAACCGACGGCAGCGACACGCCGATGGCCTTGGATACAAATGGCGCAGTACGCGATGCACGCGGATTGACTTCAATCACATACACCACGCCGTCCTTGTATGCGTACTGCACATTGATAAGCCCGACAACGCCCAGCGCCTTTGCAAACGCGATGGTGTGCTTTTTCATCGTTTCCACTGCGTCCTGAGGGATCAGATACGGTGGCAATACACACGCTGAATCACCGGAGTGAATACCGGCGCTCTCGATGTGCTCCATCACCGCACCGATCACGACATCGGTGCCGTCGCTCAGTGCATCCACGTCGGCTTCGAATGCGTCTTCCAGGAAGCGGTCCACCAGTACCGGGCGATCCTCGGATACCCGCACAGCCCGCTCGAAATAGCTCCGAAGCGACGCTGAATCATGCACGATCTCCATCGCTCGACCACCCAGCACATACGACGGACGCACCAGCACCGGATACCCGATCCGTTCGGCGATCTCCTCTGCTTCGGCTACACTTGTTGCCGTACCATTCGCTGGCTGCTCAATTCCCAGCTCACGCGCAATTTTTTCAAAGCGGCGCCGGTCCTCGGCGATATCGATAGCATCAGGTGAGGTACCCAGTATCCGGACACCGGCAGCTTCCAGCGACCGCGTCAGCTTGAGTGGCGTCTGACCGCCGAGCTGCACGATCACGCCGATCGGCTTTTCATGTTCGACTATTCCAAGCACATCCTCGAGCGTGAGAGGCTCGAAATAAAGCTTGTCCGAAATATCGTAATCTGTCGAAACCGTTTCGGGGTTCGAGTTGACCATAATGGTTTCGTAGCCGCGCTCACGCAGCGCAAGCACGGCACGCACACAGCAGTAGTCGAACTCCACCCCCTGTCCGATCCGGTTCGGGCCGGAGCCAAGGATTACCACCTTTTCGCGTCCTTCACTCGCTGCCTCGCTTTCATCGTCGTAGCTGCTGTACAGATACGGAGTCTCCGATGGAAACTCGCCCGCGCAGGTGTCAACCATCTTGTACGACGGACGCACATCGAGAGCAAGCCGAAGCTTCCGGAACTCCGTTTCACTCACGCCGCGCAGTGCACCAAGCTGGCTGTCCGAAAAACCCATGCGCTTCATCTGGCGCATCTCATCGCTCCCAACAACATCCAGCCCACTGAACCAGCTCTCCGCTTCCACCAGTTCACGAAGCTGCTCCAGAAACCAAGGGTCAATTCCGGAAATAGCAAACAGCTCTTCCGTTGACATGCCAGCCTGCATTGCACGCTTGAGCTGATAAACCCGCTCGGGCGTAGGTGACCGAATTGCACTCCGCAGCTCATCCAGCGATCCGTCAACAAGCCTGTCATCCGATAAACGCTCGGCCGTCACCCACCCAAGCCTGCCATTCTCAAGAGCACGCAACGCCTTCTGGAAGGCTTCCTTGAAGGTGCGCCCCAATGCCATTGATTCACCCACCGACTTCATCTGTGTCGTCAGGCGGGGGTCTGCTGCAGCGAACTTCTCAAAGGCGAAGCGCGGGCACTTCACTACCACATAGTCGAGCGCAGGCTCAAAGCTCGCCGGCTTGCCTGTGATATCATTGTCGATCTCATCCAGCCTGTAACCAACCGCAAGCTTGGACGAAATACGGGCAATCGGGAAACCTGTTGCCTTGGATGCCAGTGCAGAGGAGCGCGACACCCTCGGGTTCATCTCGATGACAATGAGCTCGCCATTTTCCGGATTGACGGCGAACTGGATGTTGCAACCACCGGCATCCACTCCGATCTCGCGGATAATCGCAACCGACGCATCCCGCATAGCCTGATACTCCCGGTCGGTCAGAGTCATGGCAGGTGCCACTGTAACAGAATCGCCGGTATGCACACCCATTGGGTCGAAGTTCTCAATCGAGCAGACAATCACTACGTTATCTGCGTGATCGCGCATTACCTCGAACTCAAGTTCCTTCCACCCGAGAAGCGACTTCTCGATCAGCACCGAATGCACCGGCGACAGATCCAGCCCACGCTTTACCATGAATTCAAACTCTTCACGGTTGTACGCAACACCGCCACCGGTGCCACCCAGCGTGAACGAAGGACGCAGCACGGCGGGAAAGCCGATCGTCGCCTGCACCTCGAGCGCCTGCTCGAGGT
>CAYSKN010000023.1:0-19358 GCA_964431565.1 uncultured Gemmatimonas sp. | reverse complement strand
ACCGCAGGCCCGGCCATCTATCCGTTGATCAAGATCATCAACATAGTGGCCCTGCTGCTCGTTCCGCTCCTCTCACGTGCGTGATGCAACGAAATCTGCAGCATCATCACCGCGCGGACTCGAACTTGTCCGCGCGGTTGGCGTCTGGGGGCTGGCCGCCAGCATTTTCAACATCACCGTAGGCGGTGGCATCTTTCGGCTCCCGGCGAGCGCAGCTGCTGCCGCAGGGCCGGCAGCGCCATTTGTGTATCTCATCTGTGCTACGGTGATGGGCTGTGTTGTACTCTGCTTTGCCGAGGTAGGCAGCCGCATCACGCTCACAGGCGGGCCCTATGCATATGTGGAAGCCGTCTTCGGTAATTATGTGGGCTTCCTGGCGGGTGTGCTGCTGTGGGTACTTGGCACCACCGCCGCTGCAGGTGTATCATCGGCCTTTGCCGATGGGCTTGGAGCACTGTTCGGTATCGCCTCGATACGGATACCGGTGATCATTGCCATGTTCCTGCTGCTCACGCTGGTCAACATCCGCGGTGTCGAGCAGGGAACACGGTTCATCATGGCGGTGAGCATAGCCAAGCTTCTCCCGCTCATCGCGTTCGTTGCAATCGGTGTGTTCTTCATCCAGCCTGAGAACCTCGCGGTGCGTGAAGTACCGGCCGCATCAACCATGGCACGCGCCGCAGTCATACTTGTCTTTGCATTCACCGGGGTAGAGACGGCACTCGTACCGAGCGGCGAAGTCAAGGATCCGGCACGCACCGTGCCAAGGGCTCTGGCCATTGCAATGATTGGTGTGACTGTGCTCTACCTGGCGGTGCATCTGGTGGCCGAGGGCATGCTTGGCACTGACCTGGCTGCGAACACTGCCGCACCGCTGGCATCGGCTGCCGAGGCGTTCCTTGCCAGACCTGGCTACCTGCTCCTGCTTATCGGTGCCTCAGTCTCCATGTTCGGATACGTGAGCGGCGTGACGCTCGCAGTACCGCGCGCACTCTTCAGGTTTGCCGAGGATGGTCTGCTGCCATGTGCGGTTGCCTCTGTTCATCCCGTCTATCGGACACCGCACATCGCGATCATCGTGCAGAGCACCATCGTTTGTGCGATTGCGGTGTTCAATTCGTTCGAACAACTGGCGGTCATCTCAAACATCGCTGCGCTGCTGCTGTACATTGGCTGTGCCGCTGCCATCATCATGCTGCGTCGACAAGGCGTGCGGACTGAAGGAACGCTGTCATTCTCGATTCCCGGCGGACTGGTGATTCCGGTCCTGACCATGGCACTCATCGGCTGGCTGCTCACCTCGATCAACCGTTCGGAGTGGATGGTGCTTGGCGTCACCATCGCTGTCGCCACCATATTCTACATGATCGCAGGACGTGTTCCCGGCTCACCGCGTAACACCTCTCCCTAGAGACTCGCTCCGGGACGGAATGCCAGATGGCGTATTCAGGCCACATACCGGAGTCACATCGCCACGAGCAGCGGAGTAGAACGGTCATGAATATCCTTGAACGGGACAGGTTCAACGCTTTCTGCCATCATACTCACGTTGACTTGCCTTTTACCGGCTCGGGTTTGCTTGATGGGCTGACCTTCGGGCTGAAAGACAACTTCGACGTCGCCGGACACCGTACCGGTTTCGGGAGCCCAGACTGGCTCCGCACGCATGAGCCGGCCATACGACATGCAAAGGTGCTTGCCACATTGCTGGCGGCGGGTGCATCGATGGCGGGCAGGACGCACACCGAGGAGATGGCGTTCAGTCTCACAGGCGAGAACGCACACTACGGGACGCCAATCAATCCTGCCGCTCCGGACCGCATTCCCGGAGGATCATCAAGCGGTTCGGCGAGTGCTGTGGCCGGACGGCTGGTGGATTTTTCGATCGGGACGGACACTGGTGGCTCGGTACGCATTCCCTCGAGTTTCTGCGGCCTCTGGGGTATCCGTCCCACCTATGGGCGCATCAGCATGGATGGAGTGTGTCCCCTGGCTCCGTCGTTCGATACGTGCGGCTGGTTTGCACGCGATCCTCTCATGCTGCAGCGTGTGGGACAGGTGCTGCTCGCTTCCGCGTCGGACGATTCTCCTGGTCAGCAAACGGTCCCCGAGGCTGGCGACCTCTTATATGCTGCAGACGCATTTGCCAACACCACGCCCGGCATTGATGAAGCGTTGATGCCGGCGGTCAATCAGGTGAGCATGACACTTGGTTCCGTACGTCCTGTGACGGTTGCGCCTGACGGTTTGCGCGTCTGGTACGAGGTTTTTCGCGTTCTTGAGTTCGCGGAGATCTGGAGCGTGCACCGCGAATGGATAAGGCAAACGCATCCGTCCTTCGGGCCACAGATTGCGCCGCGCTTTGTGGCTGCCTCACGGATCAGCGCAAGCGAAGTGAAATCTATGAAGGCCCGCCAGGAAGAAATTGTGCAGCGCCTGGATACGCTCCTGGCGGACAATGCCGTGCTTGTCTTGCCAACTGCACCCGACACAGCACCCAGGCGTAGCCTCCCGCCTGACGCGATAGCAGATTTCAGGGAGCGGGCGCAGGCACTGCTCTGTATCGCGGGGCTTGGCGGCCTGCCGCAGCTTACGATGCCACTCACCTTGATCGATGAGCTCCCGATCGGGCTGTCATTGATCGCAGCACGTGGCAACGATGGCACTCTTCTCGACCTCGCATGCAGAATCAGCGAGAACATCGTACAGAACAGGGAACCGTAGCAGTATTCGTTCCGCAGTCACACAAACAAGCTGGTGACTGCGCCGATACCACCGGATGCCGGGACCGATTCGATATGATTTGCCTGAACCCTCCAATGACCGTAGAGTACGGTCGTTCTGGCGCTCACAGCCAGTGGACAGCATGTCATTCGTCGTCGGCTCCTACGGCACAGTGAGCGTTCCGGTAGCCTGAGCGGACTTGTAGACGGCTCCGTTCAGCGGTCTTACGGGGCAGATACCCAACAGCATGCAGTACATCTCCTCGCTCGACCCCGGATCGCCCTCGCCACCTGTCACAGTCCACCTCAGGGACGCACCGCGCCTGGCATTCCAGAAAGCCGTGAAGCCCGTCGCCGCAGAGAGATCCGGAATGCCAATGTCGTAGGTACCCGCACCACCCAGGTAGCCGCGCGAGGCTGTGATCATGAATGCCCGTGGATCGGCTGTCGTTTCTCTCAGGTACAGTGATGCCCGCGCGTTGTACTCCGGAGGCAGGGCGCCGCTTGCCCGCAGGAGCCATGGCGAAGACGTCGGGCCGATGCTCACAGAGGGCTTTTCAAGAGCCGGTCCGAAGTCCAGTGTGCGGTCTCCCACCTGCGTCGCGAAGGCAATCACCGCACGACGCGCTGCCGTGTTGCTTGTGGTGGCAACTATCTGGTGCATATCGCCAGCCTGGAGGCGCGACACAGGTACACCGTACCATGGTCTGATGGTTTGTGCATAGGTGCCCACCGCGCCCATCAAACCATTGAGGCCATTGGCAGTCATGAACGTCTGGGCATCAAAGAACGTCTCGCCGGCTGCATTTCCGAAAGTCACACGGCCTACATCAGGAGCTACTCCTTCTGTTGCGAAATTGAGAACACCCAGCGTCGCTCCGCTGCCTGGATCCAACGCTCGCCTCAGGATTATCGAGTGGGTCACGATCGCTGATGTGCCGCCCGAAGTGAACGAGGAACGCGTAAGGAAAAGATCGAAACTGCCGGGACGAAGGCTGGTGGCACTGAGCGTCGCAGTCGGCGTTCCTGTACTTCCCACGTTTACGAGCGCATACCTGCTGGCACTCCCCAATACGGCATCAAACGACTGATAGCCCGTAACGGATGCCGATGCCGTACGCGCCGTTACGTCGGGCCAGCGCACACATTCGGCAGCAGCCTGTTCGACCACCTCCTGAGCGGTAAGGAAGAAGACATTCCACCGAAAACCCTGAATCAGCGGTGATGCGCTCATCTTCTCACCAAGGTTAACCACTGCTACGGCCGCTGTAGGCTGCGACAGCGAGAAGGAGAAGACGGCTGGATCAGCTGCGGTGGCAGCGGCTGGACCCGAGGGCACGATATGACGCCATGCGCCATTGCCATCCCTCACGGCAAAGTAGCGCGGCACTCTGCTCGAGTTGCAGAACCGCCAGCTGATGCTCCCAGTGCCTGGAGGAGAGACGCGAACACGTACAGAGGCAGTCTGCTCACCAGAGCCCGCAGCAGTGGCGCGCACTGTGCCCGTGTATAGACCCGGAGCAGCACCGTCCAATGAAAACGCCATGAGGTTGGTGGCCGTATCCGCGGCTGCTATGACGGCAGGTGTTACCGCTGCCACTGCACCTGTCGCTCCGCTGAGCCCACTGACGGACACGTTCACCGGGCCCGTGAATCCCTTCGCCCTCGTGATATTGACAACACCGTTGGCACTCCATCCCCTGCCCGCCGGTATCTCAAACTCCGCCGGATCCACCTGAAGAGAGAAAGCCGCCGGCTGCGCCGCTGTCACCGCCACGCTCAGAGTGGTGACCTGTTCCACCATGGACGGAGCACTTCCCCGCACGACGATCGGATAATTCCCGGCAACAACCGTGTTGGCAACGGTGATTGTCACCGACACGCCGTTGGACGTGGTTGGAGAAGTCGCAACGGTAGCCGTGATTCCGGATGGTGGCGCCTGTACGATCAGCGTCACGGCACCAGAAAAACCGTTCATACGCGTGATTACGATCGAACCTGTACCGGACTGTCCGGCAGCCACGTTGACCGGACCGGCGACCGAAAGCATGAAGCCCGCTGTTGGTGGCGGATTGGTGGGCGTGCCTGGCGTACCCGGTGTGCCAGGGACGGGATCGCCTCCCCCACCTCCTCCACAGGAGGCCAAGAGAATGACACAGAGCGCCCATGCTGAGCAAGGGGCAGATTGGACATGCCTGACTGCGGAGCGGCGTAACGTCATGTGGGGATCAAGAGGAGTCTGCAGACGATCGAGAGCGACAACCTCCCTTGCGCAGAAATGCCTTGATACCCGTCAGCAGGTATCGATCACCCATGTACCCGATGGCACCATACGCACAGATGACGACGCCGGCACCATCGCTGCCAGCGAAACGGCAGCCAGTGGTGAAGGCTAGCCGGGCTAGAGCGGTCACCCATCTTCCATGAGATTGTAAATCCGCTGGATGTGGCGCAGGCTTGCCTGGAAATCGATATTCAGATCCCTGAGCAATCCCCTGCGCAGATCGAAAACCCAACCGTGTACGACAGGCCAGCCGTGATTGAGGTACGAGCGCTGCACCACGGCAGCCTTGATGATGTTGATGCACTGCTCAATCACGTTCAATTCTACAAGCCTGTCATAACGTGCCGCCTGGTCCGCGATGGCATTGAGCTCGTCCTGATGCAGACGGTAGACATCGCGAATGTTGCGGAGCCAGGGATTCAGCAGCCCCAGATCACGCGGTTGCATGGCAGCCGCCACCGCACCACAGCTGTAGTGTCCGCACACGACGATATGTTGTACATCGAGCTGTCCAACAGCATACTCGATAAGCGACAGTGCATTGAGATCGGAATTTGTGACCACGTTTCCGAGATTGCGGTGCACAAACACATCACCGGGCTCTGTTCCCATAATGTCGCTTGGTGACACCCGGCTGTCCGAGCAGCCAATGTAGAGGTATCCGGGTCGCTGTTCAGCAGCCAATCGCTCGAAATAGTGCGGATCTCCCTCCGTCAACTCCGCCGCCCAGCGAGCATTGTTCTCGAAAATCTGTTCGTACGGAATCGAAGGCATTGAGAAGTGGCAGAATACGCGGGTACTGGATGTCGCAGGCGCGCGGCAGACAGGCTACTACGAAGCTGCCATGGCTGACATAGATACGCCAGCCGGTAGCTCTCTCGCGTCCTGGCGCTTCCCAGGCCTTCACCATCCGCACTCTCCTCCCTCGGCAGAGGGCTGTTCCTTCACATATCTTCCTGCTTCCCGCCGCCATGTTCCATGGATACCCCCCATCTCATGACCGCCACTGAAGCCGACTTCGACGGCGCAGGTTCACTGGCCAGCAGGCTCGATCAGGAGCTCGGGCGGGTCATTGTCGGTCAACGCCAGGTCAGACGGGAGGTGCTTACCTGCCTCCTGGCAGGTGGTCACTGCCTCCTCCGTGGTGTACCCGGGCTTGCCAAGACATTGCTGATCAAGACGTTGGCCGAGGCGGTCCACCTGCGCTTCAGTCGCATCCAGTTCACCCCCGATCTCATGCCCTCGGACATCCTTGGCACCGAGGTCATTGAGGAGGATCCCGCAACGGGCAGACGTCACGTGCGCTTTATTCCCGGTCCCGTCTTCGCCAACGTCATCCTGGCCGACGAGATCAACAGGACACCACCGCGCACGCAGTCGGCACTGCTCGAAGCCATGCAGGAATACCAGGTGACCGTCGGAGGCGTGAGGCACGCGCTTGAGCGCCCCCTCTTTGTGCTCGCCACAGAAAACCCCATAGAGCAGGAAGGCACCCATCCACTGCCGGAAGCGCAACTGGACCGGTTCATGTTCAATGTTGTCATCGACTACCCCGATCTCGAGGACGAACGGCAAGTACTTGCCGACACCACAGCCGGCGGCAGCAGTTCTGTGCAGCCGGTTGCAACCGGCGATGAACTGGAATCCGCACGCCGCTTGGTACAGGCAATGCCGGCTGCATCGAATGTCGTGGATTACGCGTTGCGCCTGGTACGTGCGACTCGCCCGGCCGATCCCACATGTCCTGCTGCGGTAGCTGAATGGCTGCGATGGGGCGCGGGCCCGCGGGCCGGGCAGGCGCTGCTGCTCGGTGCCAAGGCGGCGGCTCTGCTCGACGGACGCATCGTACCGTCGGCTGTCGATGTGACCCAGATAGCCCATCCTGTCCTTCGCCACCGTCTGCTGGTGAACTTCCGCGCCGAAGCCGAAGGTGTCACTGCTGATCGCGTAATCGGCATGTTGCTGGACCGTGTCAGCCCCTGAAGACCTCGCGCCCGCATGGCATCGCACGACGGAGTGCTCTCATCCACCCTCATCACCGCGATCGATGATCTCGAACTCGCTGCACGTCTGGTTGTCGAGGGTCTGAGGGTAGGTACACACCGCAGCCTGTTCCAAGGTGTGGGCAGTGAGTTTCATCAACATCGCCCGTACCGCCAGGGAGACGACATCAAACACCTCGACTGGAAGATCTTCGGGCGCAGCAATCGACTCTATACCCGCCAGTTCCGGGAGACTACGAATGCGGCGGTGATGCTGGTGCTCGACACCAGCGCATCGATGGGATTTCCGGAGGGATCGCCACAGTCGAAGCTGCGCTATGGGGTGCTCGTGGCGGCGGCGCTCGCATGGCTTGCAGTCGAACAGGGAAACGCAGTCGGGCTCATGACGCTGTCAGGTTCGGCCATGCAATATCTTCCCGCACGCAGCAGCAGAGTGCACTTGCGTACCCTGCTGGCCCGACTTGCCCGGCTCGGCGCCAATGGAGTGTGGGATCCGCCAGCGGCAATCGGTCGCACGGCAGAACTCCTGCAGCGTCGGGGCATCATTATCGTACTCTCGGACTTCTACGATCGTGAAGTCGAAACGCAGTGTGAGCTGCGCCATGTCGTGCAACGTGGTCACGATGTTGCCATGCTGCAGCTGACCACACCCGATGAACGGCGCCTCTCCTTTGATCAGCAGATCAGCCTCTGCGATGCCGAGACGGGAGAACAGTTGTTGATCAATCCGCTGTTGGCCGGCGACCGGTATGCGCAGGCGCATGCCGGCTTTCTTAGACGCTGTGAGCAATTTGCCAGCCGCGACGGAATCGACTACACGCTACTTGATGTCTCTGTGCCACCGGAGAGTGCATTGCGTGACTACCTTGTTCGACGCGGCCGTGGCATCGCTCGTGCGACAGCAAGCCATCCGGTACACGGGATAGGCTGACGTGCAGCATGCTTCCGGAGTGATGCGACCATGCAGTGGTTGAGCCCGTGGGCCTGGAGCGGACTCGTTCTGATTGCAGTGCCCATTGCCGTGCACATGTTCAGTCGCAGGCCTCCGCGTGTTGTGGCATTCCCATCGCTGCGTTTCCTCCGGCCCACAGCACTTCAACCCACGCAGCGTGCCCGCATCAGCGATCTGGCGCTGCTTGTCATCCGTGTGGCAATAGTGGCGGCAGCAGTCGCAGCACTGTCCCAGCCCGTGTGGAATGGAACAGCGCGACACGCCCGCGCCGGCTCGATCGCCGTAGTGATCGATACCACGTTGTCTGCGATGATACCGGAAGACAGCAGCATCATTTCCGTACAAGCCGGCGACAGCAGTAGCGGAGTGGTCGATGCTACCAGCTCAGGGTTCATCACGGCAGGTCGCAGCGACACGCTATTCATCGTTACCCGTGCCCAGGGGCTGGAAGCTGCCATAGGTGAGGCAGCCAACTGGCTGCATACGCAACCTGCTCCGCGGACGCTCTCGATACGCTCCCGCTTTCCGCGAAGCGCAGTCGACTCCCTCACCTTCATGGCCGTTCCCGAAGATGTCACTCTCAACCTGATATCACGTACAGCGCACGCAGGTACACCAGGCTATGCGAGCCATTCCGGGATCACGACAGTACGAGACACGCTCCACTGGGTCACCTCGCTCGATCCCACACACGCAGCGGTAGTGGTCACAGCAGTGTACGAGCAGGGGGGCGCCGTCGTGCAATGGTTACCGGCCCTGGCGAATGTCAGCAATGCGGAAGACACCGGCGTCACCCAGCCACGTCTGTATACTGCGGTGGCGTCTGCAGTGCCTGTACTTGACTCCGTAACGACCGACGCAGCACAGGCAGTCATGCGACTCACGACGCTTGCCGAAGATCCGACGCTCCGGGCTCTCGCACTTGGTGAGATTATCTCAGAGCCCGCACTTTCAGCCTCGCCGAGTGATTCAGTTGACCACGCGTGGACGCTGCCGCTGCTGTTCGATTCCCGGGGGCGCACAGCTGCTGTCGGTGGTTTGGTTCGTGGTCAACCAATCGTTATCTCACACCTGCCGGAGAGGCCCTCGCTGGCCATCGCCACACTGCTGGCGTTGTCCGACAACGTGATGATGCGCGCACATCGCAGACCGGAAGGGATCGATACCTCCCGAATCGATGCCGCCACGCTGGCCAGATGGCAATCACTGCCCTCTGCACCGTCAATCGGCATCGGGCTTGACGGAGACGTCCAGAGCACAGCAACTGACGCTCGGTGGCTTTGGCTGGTGGCTCTCCTGCTTCTGGGTCTCGAATGGATTCTGCGCCGTTCCATGGCGGGTGGTCAATGAGTTGCCCGGACCGGAAGCTGATGGGTTCACCGGTGACCAGCGCGTCTGATCACACCTCGCGCCAGATGTTGACCCGTCTCACCAGATCGTTCACGCATCGCTACGCAGCGCTGATGGCAGTCAAAGGTGCTGCGGTTGCTGTCTTCATCGCAGCACTCTGGGAATCGCGGCATCTCTTTCGCATACCGCAGCCTGCACACGGCACCCCCTCCGGCGCCCTCTTTGTCCGTGCCTTGCTGGTTGTCCTTGCCCTCGGTGTCTGCGGGGCCATCGTGGGCCTTCTCCTTGCAGGCGCCCGGTTCTTCCTGCGAGGACGCACGGCGGCAATTGCCACTGCACTGGAGCGACTGGTTCCATCGTCCCGCAATCTGCTGTTCACTGCACTCGAGATGGCGACAGATGAACGCGATTGCCAGGTGACTAGTCGTGCTCTGTGCAACGCACCCTATGCACAAGCCGCGCGATCAATCGTACTGAATCGGGCAGGGCAGCTCGCAACGACGATCGACATCGCAATACTCCTGCCATCCACAGCCGCGCTGCGAATACTTCTTGGTGCAATGGGTCTGTGGTTCGCAATGTCGCTTGCAGCTTCATGGTTTCCCTCAGGGGCACTTACACACGCAGCCACGAGAGCCGTCGCACGAATGGACGGTACAATGATCATCAGCAGTGTCGATGTCGACGTCTCACCACCCGTGTACGCCTCGCGCCCATCGCTCAGACTGCACAATCCCATGCGCATCGACGCACTGGAGGGTAGCACTCTTACGTTCGTCATTTCGGCTGTCGGCGGCGCGGTCGTTGTCACAAGCGATTCGGGCGACACTCTGCTCTCTCCCGCGGCTGGCGGTGAGTACTTGTGGCACACCACTGTTGGTCAGGACGGAATGGTGGCGCTCTCCATGCAGTCTCTTGGTAGCAACGCTGTTTCCGCTCAGACCACGGATCGGACCGCACAGCCCCGACTGTTCTCCATCGTGGTTCAACCCGATGCGCCACCGGGCGTGGTGATCACGAGGCCTGGGCGCGACATCATGGTCGACAGCACGCGCATGTCGCTGCCGATCGTGGTGAACGCCACTGACGATATCGGCCTTCGTTCCCTGTCATTGCTCTACACCAGGGTTTCAGGATCGAACGAGCAGTTCACGTTCCACGAGGGGCGGGTGCCACTCCGGATATCACGGCAGTCGGCCAATTCATGGCATGCTGATGCCACACTGCGGCTCGATTCGCTCCTGCGTGAACCGGGGGATCTCGTGGTGTACAGGGCGCTAGCCACCGACTCCCGCCCGACATCCCGACTCGCTGAGTCAGATGCCTTCATCGTGGAATGGCCTGCCTCCGGAGGAATTGGTGCAGCGGGGTTTTCCCTCGACCCCGATGAGGAGCGCTACGCAGTGAGCCAGCAGATGGTGATTTTCAAGACAGAACGACTGATTGCCTCGAGCTCGTCACTTCCCAGCGAGGTGGTGGCAAGTCAGGCGCGTGAGATCGCGATGGAGCAGCATCGGGTGAGGGCCGAGTTCGTGTTCATGACCGGTGGTGAGTTTGAGCAGGCCATCGTGGCTGATGAGGAAGGTCTCGCCGAGCTCGACGAGACGGAGGAAGCAGAAGCCGAGGCTGAACTTTCGGCGGGCCGGATGGTCAATCGTGGCCGCGCAGCATTGCTCGCGGCCATACGCGCCATGAGCAAGGCATCGCTGGCACTCACACAGAGCGAGCTGGCAACGGCGCTGCACCACGAGAAAGTCGCTCTCGACAGCCTTCAGGAGGCATTTTCGCGCCAGCGCTTCCTGATGAGGGCTCTATCCCAGAGGGAACGGCTTGATCTTACACGCCGGCTCAGCGGCTCCCTTGACAGTGTCGCCAACACCACAGTTCCGGTGGCACAGGGTGACCCGGAAACCGTGCGTATCGAGCTCCGCCATGTGCTCGATGCTCTTGTCTCAAAGGCACATGTCCCTTCGGCCACGCGTGGACCAGGAAGTCGGCAACCATCGTTCACCACCCTTGCCGTGCGAGTCCTTCGCCTTGAGCCCCGCAGTACCAGAGGCCAGCGAATCGCCGCGTGGCTTCAGGCAGTCGATCGTGCCAACACCATCAGGCAACCATCACGCGAGACCCGCGCCGCCCTGGACTCCGCCACATCGGCACTCTCTGAATGGCTCATCTCGTTAACAGCGATCGACGCTGGTACAGCGCGGAGACCTGAGCCCTGAGCGCCGCCGTGTCCATCAGGCTCACCACAAGGGTCGTGGCAATCTCGATCATCGTTGCCGGAATGATCGATCCCGCCATTTCCGTGTCCCGATCAGTGAAGCCAGTCGTTTCCATCATGACGCCCGACAGCAATCGGTCTGCTACCACGCTTCGTCTTATCGAGCGCGCGCTCGACGGCAAGGCCATGCTCGTGAATGGTTCGATTCCCAGCGCGAGCGCACGCATTGTCATCGGATCTCACTTCCCCACGACGATTCCGGCCGACGACGTGCCCACTTTCATTGTACCTTCCGCGACGGCAGAGGGGTTCCACGTAGAAGATGTTTCCGTGCCTCACACGGTCCCTCTTGATTCACGTGTATCCATTTCGGCACGGATATCACGTGCCATGCGCGAGGACGGTCGGTCAACGGATTCAGCAGACGCCACGCTGGAGCTGCGCGAAGACGGCGCATTGTTGTCGCAATCCGCAGCCAGGCTGATGTCAGGACAGCGTTCAGGGATTTCGCTCAACTACGTACCGACGCGAGCAGGCGCTCATCGTTTGGAGCTTCGCCTCATCGACGGACGCGACACCCTGAGCTGGACCCGCACGATCCTGGCGCTGTCCGAACGCTGGAGTGTCCTCTTCTACGATCCGCGTCCGTCGTGGCTGTCGACCTTCGTGCGACGTGCTCTGGAGCGCGACACCCGATTCCGCGTAACGAGCATGATCAGGACTTCCACGAACGTGAGTCGTCGCACGCCGGGCGCTGCGCGGTCCCTTACCGACATGGAAGGCAGGCTTCTTCCCGATGTTCTAATCGTGGGCGCACCGGAAGCACTGACCCGTGCTGACCTTTCCGTGTTGGAGCGGATTTCGGCTATCCGGGGCATTGCCGTGGTTATACTGCCGGACCATCTGCTTGCGCCTTCGGCAGCAGTGAGTTCGCTTCTGGGTACGGACGTGTGGATAGCACTGCCGCCGCTGCCGTCGAACCGACCACGCGAGATCAGCAGATCCAAGGATCCGGAGGCAGATTCCCCAACGGTTTCCCGGGCATCGTCCCAGCAACGTCTTTTCGCAACATCGATCGGATTCCCGAGTCGATTCCCAGTTGATGCTGAGCCGATTGCAGTGACCGATGCCGCGATCCCCATCATTTGGAAAAAGCCGCTTGGCTACGGCGAGATCATTGTGAGCGCAGCGTTCGATGCATGGCGTTTCCGCGATCGCAGCGCCAACAAGGACGCCGGCGCAGCCAACCTGCCAAACGCAGAAACCGCATTCGATATCTTCTGGCGCAACCTCATCGCCGGAGCCGCGTGGCGCCGGGCTGCCTCGATAGCCGTCGAGCTTCCGCCGGAAGAAGAGACAACCCCGCGCTCCCTCGCGCGATCGGGCGTAATAGTGCGTAGTTTACGAGACAGCGGCGTGCCTCATGTCTTCCTTGCCCCTGATGAGAGGGTTTCCGCACGTGACTCGGCCACATCCCTCTCACTCCCCCTCCCCCTCCCCCTCCCACCCTCCCAACCGACAGAAGAGCAGACCGCGACCCTGCTTCCAACCGCTTTCAGTACTGTCTGGCGTGCGGTATGGCCTGCATGGGCCACATCTGTTCAGGTGTCTTCGGAATCCCGTTGGATCATTCAGGCGATCTCAGCAGCAGACACGGTCCGGGTGCCAGTGCCGGCCAATCAAGGACTCGTCGATACTCCTCAGGAGATCCTGAATTGGAGGGCTCGAGCCTCCGGAGGGCGACTCGTCTTGCCTGCGGTCGTCGACTCGCTGGATCACCTGGTTACCGCAGCAATCGGATCATCGCATCATCGGGCGCCATGGTATCCGATGCGGTCTCCCTGGTGGATCGTGCCACTCGTCGCCGCCCTTGGAATGGAATGGTGGCTACGCAGAAGCAGGGGACTCCCCTGAGATAACCTGTACAATCCCAGAACTTCCTTTCCCCCCGCGCATGTACACACCAGAACAGGTCAAGGCCATCACCGACAAGGTGATCGACATGGCAAAGACCGATGCCATCGAGGTGCAGTTCACCGGTGGTGAACGATCCGGTACCAGATGGGCCAATTCGTCGGTCACCACCAATCTCGTGCAATTTGAACTGAACGTGAACGTCACAGTTCGTGCGGGACAGAAGGTGGGGCGGTCGAGTACGAACGACGTTTCCGACAAAGGCCTCCGGATCATGATCGACGAGGCGCTCAAGGAAGCCGGGACCGCATCGGAATCACCAAACCTGCCGGAACTGCTTGGGCCTCAGGAATACATTCCCGTCGATTCAGCGCTGCCGAACATGGTGCGGGTGGGTCCGGCCGATCTCGGCCGCATGGTAAAGGAGAGCATCGATATTGCGGAGGCACGCGGAGTCCTGGGTGCCGGCTTCATGCCGAAGAATGACATTGCGACGTGCAGCGCCAACTCGAAGGGCCTCTTTGCATATTACCGTTCGGCCGATCTTGGTTTTGCTCTTACCTGCCGTATGCCGGATGGAAGCGGGTCCGGTTTCGCCGCGATCAATGGTGTCAAGGATCTGAGCCTGATCGACATCAAGGCGCTTACCGAAGACGCCGCCGGCAAGGCCATTAGAAGCCGTAACGCCAAGGCGCTTGAACCGGGTCGCTACACAGTGATCCTTGAGCCTCGCGCCAGTGCCCGATTCCTCTCGCTGATGACCAACATCTTCGGAAGTCGTGGCGGCTTTGGTGGATTCGGCGGTGGGGCAGGGGCACCCGGTGCTGCCGGAGCAGCAGCACCGCCCGCCGCGGGTGTGCCTGCAGGTGCCGGCGCCGGCGGTCGTCCGAGCGGTGCTCAGCCGCCAGTCGCTCAGCAACCCGCCGCACAGACCGACGAACCACCCATGGGGGGAGGGGCGGGAGGCATGTTCGGCGGTGTGGGTGGTGCCAGTTCGTTCATGCGTGGCAGAAAGCCAGGCGACAAGATCTTCAGCGATCTCTTCACCCTCAGAAGCGATATCGGGAATCCGATCCTGCGGCAATCCTCCATTGGCCCGGACCTCAAGCCAGCAGCCCCGGTAACATGGGTGGAGAACGGCATCCTGCGTACCATGGGTGCCAACGCCCCGGCCAGCACCAATCAGAGCCTTGTTCAGGTGGGCAGCGATCTGTCCATCGCTGACATGGTCAAGCAAACCAGACGCGGACTTCTTGTCACATCTTTCTGGTATATCCGCGGTGTGCCATCCGAAGGGCAGCCTCTGCTCAACACCGGTATGACACGCGACGGACTTTTCCTCATAGAGAACGGTGAGATCGTCGGCCCCGTGCAGAACTTCCGCTGGAACATGTCTCCCTTGGTTGGCTACAACAATCTCACTCTTGTGGGCAAACCGGTGCCGATGCTGACCGGCGAATCGCTCGACAGTGGCAATGCCGCACTGGTGCCGCCGGTACGCATTGAAGAGTTCTACATGACGTCCATCTCTCCCGCAGTCTGACCGACTCACCTCGACAGGATTCCATCATGAGTACCTCCCGTCGTGATTTTCTAAAGAAGTTCGGAGCCGGTGCTGCCCTGACGCTCTATTCACGCGATCTCTTCGGCCAGATGCTGGCCGACTCGCCGAGTGGCCGACCGCTTGAGACACGCTTCAAAGGGCTCGCAGATATCGTACTTGCCGAAGGCAAGGCGGCCGGCTGTGCATACACCGATGTGCGCTTCACCATGAACTCGACGCTGAAAGGTGCCAGTGTCGTTGTGCGGCCCGGCGGCCCCACCGGCACAGGGGGTGGCTTCGGCGGGGGTGGGTTCGGCGGATTCGGAGGGCGTGGCGGAGGGCGCCGCATCCAGGGTATTCCCTCCGATGCAGATCGCACGCCGGGCGGATTCGGCGTGCGTGTCATTCACAGCGGTGTCTGGGGATTTGCGTCGAGCCCTATTCTCACCGAGGACGAGCTTCGTCGCGTCACACGCGTGGCCGTAGAAGTGGCAAAGGCCAGCGCCATAGCCAAGAAGACTGATATGAAGCTCGCACCCGTGCAGGCCTATCAGGAGCATTACATCACTCCGATGATCAAGCATCCGGATTCGGTGTCGCAGGACGACAAACAGGCCTGGGCACAGGCCATCGCAGACAAGGCTGCTGCCGTGAAGGGCGTAACTGCCGTGACAGTGTCCTGCAACCACGCCTACGAGTGGCGTTATTTCGCCAGCAGTGAGGGGTCATATATTGAGCAGGAGCTCTTCACCACGACGCCTTCTCTCAGTGTGACCGCAAAGGTCGGCGACAATACCCGCACACGGCAGTATCCCGCTGTGCAGGGTACTGGAGGATGGGAGTTCGCCGAGACCAGTAAACTGCTGGCCCACGCGGAGGAAGCGGCGAACGACGCCGTGGAGATGTGTACCGCCAAACCACTGGGGTCGAGCGGACTCAAGGACCTCATCCTGTCTCCTTCGCACGCCATGCTCACCATACACGAGATTGTGGCGCACCCCACCGAAGTCGACCGCATCGTCGGCTACGAAGCGAACTACGCCGGGACGAGCTTCGTGAAACTCACTGATATCGGCAAACTCAGGTACGGTTCCAAGCATTTCAACATTACTGCCGACAAGACCAGCACCGGGCTTGGTACCGTCGGCTTCGATGACGACGGTGTGAAAACGCAGAAATGGCCGATTGTGCGCGATGGTGTTCTCGTCGGATTGCAGACAAACCGTGAGACGGCACACTTCATCGGTGAGAAAGAAAGTCGCGGTTGCACATTCGGCAGTACGTGGCGCGATTACCCCTTCCTTCGCATGCCCAACCTGCATCTCGATCCCGGGCCGGCCAATTCACCCACACGGGAGCAATTGATCGCAGACGTGAAGGACGGAGTGTTGATCGACGGTCGCGGATCGTACTCGATCGATCAGCAACGTTACAACGGTCAGTTCGGTGGCCACATCTTCTGGGAAATCAGGAACGGCAAGATCACGCGTCAGGTGACGGATGTTACATACAACGCCATCACCACCGACTTCTGGGGCAATCTCGATGGAGTTACGGGACCCGGTGAGTGGGAAATGCATGGCACTGGTGGTGACGCCAAGGGGCAGCCCACGCAGACCAATTCCATTTCCCACGGTTCGCCATGGCTTCTGATACGAAAAATCAACGTTGGGGCAGCATTCGATTGAGCCTACGAGGATCATGAGCAGGAACACGGGGGCGTGGGCAATGCTCATTCCCTCGTCCTCTTTCTCGGGTTCGTTCGTTACTGCACTGCTGTGCCAGCGTCAGTGCCGACAACTGCGACACGGGACCCGGGCATTGCGACCACATCACGTCATTGCGTACACCACGATATTCACACCGAAGCGCGTATTGTCACGCCGCCGGAAGCGCTTGTTCTTCCAGTCATAGTCCCACTCGCAACCGTAGTCCTTGTTGGAATAGAGCACGCCCATCCGTCCACGGCGCTCAACACCGCGCAGGTAGTCATGCACTATGTTGTCGCCCCAGCCGTTCAACTCGTGTGATGTTTGTGGCGGTCCGTCAGGAAAATCGAAGAAGCTCGAATACAGCGGGTGAGTACGCGGCAGCTTCGGCATGGCATTCTCACCGAACGTCTTTGTCATTTCGGCCTCGAATGTCTTCGCATACAATCCGTTCACATCATGGTTGCAATCGTCGCTGAACAGCAATCCGCCGTTCTCTACGAAGCGTACCAGACCCCTCCGCTCGCCCTCATTGAATCTCACCAGCTTGTGGCCGGTCATGAACACAAAGGGAAACGCCACCAATTCAGCGGAATCAGCAGTTATGATGATTTCCTGCGGATTGACCGGAATGTCGGTGTACTGGACCACGGCATCGAGGAGATTCGCACAAACTTTGGGATTGTAATCCCAGTCACCGGAATCATAACGCAGACGGGCAAATGTAAACTCAAACCGCCGTGACCTCGCAGCAGTGAAGAACATGGCATTCGCCCTGGTCGGCAATGCAGCCATGACTCCGCCACCAAGAGCAGTCAGAGAGAGGGCCGCAGTGCCACGTCCGGCCTCCAGCAGAAAACGACGCCGGTCCAGCTTCACCGACCCCATGGTATTCCTCATCTTGCCAAGATAATCGGACCGACACCGCGGAAGGCTCGTCTTACGGGGACATGGATGTTTCTCCCACCACGGTGATGGCCGCTGCACTTCTCGGCCCGTGACAGGCAGGCACAAGGCGGGCACAGCAGATTGAACAGAATGCGCTCAGGCAACGCAGGGATCCAACACATGGATGAATCGACCACCGCCCGAGGCCGAACGGTCGGCTACGTAATCCGCGTCCTTGCGGGAGCCATGATTGTCCTCATTGGCGTGCCTGTTTTCGTAATCGCCACCGCTCGGCCGGTCCGCACATTCGATCTCGATCGCATCGCATCACGCCTGCGGGCCATTGACACATTACGAGCACTGCGCATTCAGCCCCCCGATATCCGCTCCGCTGAGCCCGACACCAGCGGGTCACCATCGAATGGCCTGCACGAACCCAGACACACGAGGAAAGCCATGCCCGTTGGGATGGCCGGGGAGCCACGGACAGAGCAGCGTGACTCCCTGCGTTCAGTACTTGTCCGTCTCAACGCAGTGCAACAATCCTTTCCATCACGGCGTGAGAGTTCCAACGGAGGTAGTGCACCGAGCGGAGTCGGTGGGTCCCGTCCATGGAACGCGCTCGCACCCGAGGCTGGCATGTTCGCAGGCCTACGATCGACGCAGTACCGCGGCCCCAATCCATCAATGGTGATCGCGCGTGCCCGTGATGGATTCACCACCGCCGAGTTCTCCTATCTGGGCGCCATGTCGGCGGCTTCGTTGTGGACCGATTTTGAATCGCTCGGCGGGCTGCAACCTGAGCTCGGTCTCCTGCAACCGTGGGACAGCGACACCGACAGCGGCAGAGTGCCTGTTCCGCCACTGCTCTCCGTAGTGAATGCGCGACAACTGGCGGTAGCGTCGCTCTACCGCGCCGCCTTTCACCTGGCCATGGGCGACTCGATCCGGGCCGAACACATATTGCGTGTAACCCTCTCCGGCGGCTTCGCACTGATTGATGCCGGAGCAGGTGCCATAGACGCACTCGCCGGTGCCGCCATTGTAGATCTCGCCCACGACGGCTTGCAGCAGCTCCGTACCCACGACGCACCAGCTGCCTCCATCAACAAGACCGCGGTGGCGCGACCGCGTACCGCGCTGATCGAGAGCATGATGGGCCAGACCGTAACGGCACCAACCCGGCAGATCAGGCGCGAACTGACCGACGCCATGTCCGATCCCGCTCTGCCACGTGTTCTGAGATTGCAGGCACTGCAGTCTCTGGCACTCACCCTGTGCAATTCGGTCAGGTCGACGCTGCTGGGTCCTGATGCGGACATGCTCGCCGCAATGCGAAGCGCAGAGGACATGCTGCGTCGTGCACCGGGAGACAGTTCATTCTTCATGGCTATAGAAAACTCGCTGCGCGAGGGGCCGGCCATCGTTCAGGCAGACGGCTTGCCGGCGCGGGCCGCAGCCAGCATTGGTGATGCAATGGGTGCACTCACCGGACTCGAACGGATTTCCCGTTGTGCGAGACGAACCCTCCAGACACATCCGTCTGGTTGAACCTTCTTACATGCTTCGAGGGAACGGTACGGCTCAGGAAGCCAGCCCCATCAGTATCAGGCCGGCAACGATCAGTGCCGCTGCAGCAACTCTCATTGACGTCACGGACTCACCAAGGAGCAACATGCCTACGATGAGAGAACCCACTGCACCTATCCCAGTCCAGACAGTATAGGCGGTGCCGAGCGGCAGTGCCTTCTTGGCGAGCGAAAGCAGT
>CAYSKN010000022.1:0-20062 GCA_964431565.1 uncultured Gemmatimonas sp. | reverse complement strand
GACGCAGGCATAGACCACCAGCACCTCTGCACGCCGCATTCCTGCAACAACCGGGATGCATTTGGATTCCCCTGGTATATTGCGCTCATGCCAGATCCTCCTCGCGGGGCAATGAACCTGCTGCGCGCCGGTGGGAGCATCACAGGAATGGCCGCCCCGGTCCTATTCGGTGTGGGTATGGCCAGGCTTGTATCACCCCACCTTCCTGCCTTCGCTGAATGGGTGCGCGCCATCGGACCATGGGCACCTCCAGCGTATGTGGCCGCTTACGCAGTGGCAGTCATCTGCATGCTCCCCGTCTTCCTGCTGACCATGGCCAGTGGAGCGGTCTTCGGCGTCGCAGAAGGATCGCTGCTGACTCTTGCCGGAGCGTCCATTGGCGGAACTCTCGCATTCGTCCTTGGCCGCACAGCCATGCGCGGCTGGGTGGTCAGGAGTTTGGCACGGCACCCGACCCTCTCCATGATCGATAGCGTGGTGAAACGCGATGGCTTGTGGCTCATGTTCCTGCTTCGCCTCTCGCCAGCCGTTCCCTTCGTACTGTCCAACTACGCGCTCGGTGCCACGAGCGTCCGTTTACGCCACTTCGTTCTGGCCATGATCGGCATGCTGCCGGTGATCGGCTCCTATGCCGCGATTGGATACGCCAGTTCGGGTGGATTGTCCGGGGACAAGGCACTTCCATCGTCGATGCTGGTGCTGGGAATCGCGGCCACTGTTGTACTCGGTATCCTGCTGACACGAATCACGCAGAGGGCTCTCAAGGAAACGACGATAGGGAGCGGCAGACAATCCACCCGGATCACGAGGTAAAGCGCCATCTGTCCGGCACACCGCTACTTCCTCTCCAGTGCGTCACGCATGTCCAACAGAATCTCGAAATACAACTGCTCCCGGCGATAGGAAAAGTCGAGAGCAGTCATCTGGGAGGGATCCCCTGAAGCCTTGGCACGCTCGAATGCTTCGCGATACATCTCTTCAAGATTGTTCAGGATACGTTCCCGGGAACGTGATGGCATACGTATTGCCTCAATGGCGTTGAGAGTCAGACGGGGCGGAACATCGTCAGCTGTCTCCATGCTCTCGTCCGCATCAAGGAACCTGGTCAGATACTGGAGAACGTGTCGTCGACCGCGATCGGGAAGATCCACTGAGGTAATCGGGAGGAGACTCAACGCTGTGATTCGTCTGGAGACCTTCGTCCGTGACGACTACCGCTGCGTGTATTGCGGGATCGTGTACGAAGCGGCTGGACTGAGCATCGACCATGTCCAACCACTGACTCGTGGCGGAGACTCGTCTTCTGGCAACGTAGTGACTGCCTGCAGGAGCTGCAATGCACGCAAGGGCGATCATTCTCTGGCATCATTTCTCGCCGACAATGCATCAGCCCGCCGGAACTTCCTCATGCTGGCACGGTATGTATGGCCCAGACATATGAAAGCGGTGGCCGAGGAACTTGTGCGCCGGGGTATGGTGGAAACCTCATCGGAGCTCGTGGAGGGGGTTCGTGGGCTGCGCAGTTCCGAGGCCATCGCCAGCTTATTGATTGCCAGAATACCGCGGGATTCCTGCGGAGAGTGACACAAGTCAGACCCGTATCTTCGAGACCATGAGCGCTGAATCACTGAAGAATACGACCACCATTCCGGCGGCTTCAATCAGGCCGCCCTCGAAGGTGACAGTCGCATGGGCGGGGGAGCACCGCTTCGACGGCATGCGGCAATCCGGCAGCCCCGCGATCCGCATGGACGCGAGCGGCCTGACTGGTCCGTCGCCCGTCGATACGCTGCTGTGTGCCCTAGCGGGCTGCACGGGCGTCGACGTGGTGGATATCATGGCAAAGCGCCGCACACCGGTTGAGACGCTGTCGGTGAATCTGGAAGGTGAGCGCTCCCCCGGAGTACCGGGACGGCTCACGAAGATTCACCTCACCTACAGACTCACCGGGGCAGGCATCACCCGCGAACACGCCGAGCGCGCCATTGAGCTGGCAGTGACCAAGTATTGCTCTGTTCGCGACAGCCTGGATCCTGCAATGCCGATTACTTGGGAGTTGCAGATCGGAAGGTGAGGGCCATCCACCGATGGAGTCGCGTCACGACGATGCGTCATGACCCGGATGCTTTGCAGCTGCAGGCGCCCTTACTGGCGCCTGAATGCCCGGACCAATGCGACCTTCCGCTGCCAGCACACTTGTCAGAAATCTCTGTCCTTCACCAATCCGCTCGGTCTCTATTGCAACCGCATCGAGGGCTTCGGCGAGCCGATCCAGTCGTTCGTTGACCTCGGCCGGCATCACTGCTGGCGCCACCGGAACACGCCTCCACAGACGTCGCGCATAAGCGATTGCCAGCGGACACAGCACAAAGATGGTGAATACAATGGAAATCTCCGGCTCAAGTATGTAGCTGCTGGAGGGAGGAGACGTCTCCACTACGGCGCCGGGTATCGCAGCCGCCTTCGCCACGGCAAGATCTGCCTGGGCCAACTGACCCTCGACCGACGATATGCGGGCGTCAGTCTCCCTGATGCGTGCCTCAATCCCCGCCTGATCAGCACCTGCAACGCCGGGTAGTCCGGAAGCACCCTCTGCAACCAGGTCTCTCAACTGACCCTGCAGTCCAACGCGCTGGTCTTCGAGACGCCTGAGCTGACTCTGCAGTTCACTGCGCTGGGCACGCAGTGCCTGATAAGTCTCCTGAGCGCCGGCAGCATCGAGCGCCTGCGCCATCACCGGGACTTCAGTCTGATGGACGGACTGCGGCGGTGGCGGTGGCGGTGGCGGTTGCTCCGCTGAACTTGACGATTGTGCTGATGGTTGCATCGATGAAAACAATACAAACGGTATGACGCGGGCAGACTCGATGGATGCAGCTCCCAGCCTTACGTTCAGTTTCGGGTAGAGTTTCGATTGTGTTGCGGATAGCCTCACCGGGATGAGGCCTGACGACTTACTCAGCAGGAGCGGTGACAATGCGGCAAAGACCCGTTCGTGCCGGGATCATGGCACTGTCCATTGGGCTGATGGGCTGCATGAGCTCTGCGTCCACGGCGATGGTGCCAGCGCCAGGGCCGGGGCACGTACCGCTGCTCCTGCCGCTTTCGCATGCAGCGGTCAGCGCCGGATTACCGGCAAGCCTGGCTGACAGCACATGGTGGCGCATGGCAACCGCATTCTCGGAGCCCGGCGGTTCATTTCGGTCCGAGAACTTCGTGTCCAACGAACTTGGCCTGCAGCATGTAGTAGCGCGCCTCCGCGAAACCACGCCACCAGGAGGTGTCTACATAGGGGTGGGACCGGAGCAGAACTTCACCTATATCGCTGCGCTCGAACCGCGTATTGCCTTTATTGTCGATATCCGACGACAGAACTTCCTGCAGCACCTCTGGTACAAAGCGGTCTTCGAGCTCTCGCCCACAAGGGCCCAATTCCTTGCTCGCCTCTTTGCCCGTCCGCTGGCAGCCGATGCTGTCCCGTCCACCACCTGGAGCGCCGACTCACTCATCGCACGTCTCTACACCACTGCGACGGACACGGCGTACTTTCGCTTCATATACGCAGAGGTCGAGCAGCACCTAATGCACAGGCATGGTATTCCGCTCGATTCGGCTGATCGTGCAACACTGCTCTACATCGACCGGGTCTTCTCAACTGCCGGCCCTGATCTAAACTATTCCAGTGGTGGATTCGGTGTTGGTGGTGGATTTGGCAGGTTCCGCCGCATGCCAACCTTTGCACAGGTGGCCACCGCGACCGATCAGTTCGCCGTCAATATCGGATTCCTCGGTACCGAAGCGGCATACGCGAGGGTGCGAGATCTGCAACGGCGCAACCTCATTGTACCGGTGGTGGGTAACTTCGCTGGTCCCCACGCTCTCCGCAGCATTGGCAGCTGGCTCGACGAGTTCGGTGCGCACATCCTGGTGTTCTACACCAGCAACGTCGAACAGTACCTCTTTCAGCAGGGCGACGAGTGGTCGCGCTTCTACGCCAATGTTGCTGCGATGCCTGTGGATCCGGGTGCACACTTCATCAGGTCGGCCACCACGGGGTTCGGCGGCGGATACAACGGATTCATGATGACCCAGTTGACCAGCCCCATCAACACGATAGTGGAGGCAGCGGTCGCTGGTGCGCTCCGGGGATACGGCGACGTACTCCGGCGCTCGGTGCGATAGACAAAGCCGATACACGAACCGGATATTTTCGAAAACCGGTGCCGTCTTGGCTGGATCATTGGCCACTCCAACACCTGAATGTCATCTTCGCCCAGACGACCACTCCGTCTCCCCGGTACCGGTGTGTACCCGAATTCCTTAGTGCTCAAGATGTTGACTAGTGGGTCATTTCTGGCGATTAATTAGGATTGTCGCACTCCAGCGAGCCGGGTCCGGGTCGGACCCGGCTCGCTGGACACCGTCCGAATCATTCTAAGAACGCGCTCACCGTCGGAAATGGTGGCGCATGCCGGAGCAGAGATGGCTAAAGAAGGCATTCACCCGCCGTACCACCCCGTAGTCTTCAAAGACGCGTCCACCGGAGCGCTGATACTGACCCGCTCGACGATGACGAGCAACAGCATGATCAAGCTGGATGACGGTAACGAATATCCCTTGATCCAGCTCGAGATCACCAGCGATTCGCACCCGTTCTATACGGGAACCCAGCGTCTCGTGGATACCCAGGGGCGCGTCGACAAGTTCAAGAAACGCTACGGCCGCTAGACACGGTGGATACCGTTCCGAAAAGGGACTGTGAAGATGAGACCCCACCCTTGGTGGGGTTTCGTGATTTCGGCCTCGTGGTTTTCCACCCGCAAGCACCGGGGTCAGAGAATGACTTGGCCTGTCAGCGGCTTCGCCAGCAAGTCCCTGCGAGGAGGCCCTGTAGGGCGTATCCTTCTTGACTGAACCCGCTCAATCAGGCAGACTGCCGACTCCACACCAATCCAACAACACCATGCGCAATCTGCACACTCGAAAGTCGTTGACCATTCTGGGCGCCGCACTCTCGCTCACCCTTGTCGCCTGCGGTGGCGGAGACAGCTCTTCAGATAGCACAGCCGCTCGGGATGCATCGGAAACCAAGGTTGCCAGCGGAGAGGAGCTCTACGGCCGCTGTGTTCCGTGCCATATGGCAAACGGTGAAGGCATGATGGGGTCGTTTCCTCCTCTGGCCGGCTCGGAAATCATCAATGGCGGTGTCACGCGCCCTGTCGCAGTCCTGCTGCATGGCCTGACCGGTCCCGTCACCGTGAAAGGCGCCACCTATGAAGGCAACATGTTCGCATACGGCGCCGGCGTGCCGATGAGTGACGAGGAGGTAGCGGCGGTGCTCACCTACGTCCGCAGCAACTTTGGCAACTCGGCATCCTCGGTCACGGCAGAGGATGTTGCACGCGTCCGTGCAGCAACGGCCGGTCGCAGCGGTATGTTGACCGCCAAGGACCTGGAAGCTCTCCCCGATCAGTGAGATCATAGCTGCCGTAAGTGCGGTCCTGGTGAATACCAGCGCGCCCTCACTCCCCTCAGGTGAGGGCGCTACGTTTTCCGGAATGGCTCCAGAAAATCACGAACGCCGCGGCGGGCAAGGACAAGAATCATGAGCAGCACGAGCAGAACTGCTGCCAGAGTCGTGAATCCGCTTGAAGGCGTTGTCGCTGCCCCCGTCCAAGCCCCGGCACGAAACCGCTCACCAAGCAGATTGAACGCAAGACCCGCGGCTATTGCACTCACCAATGCGACAATCGATCTCAGGGCATCGCGCCCACCACCGCCCGCACTCAACACACGATCTGATTCGCGTGCTTGCTGAAGCCAGTGGTGGATGCCGGGGAGCGGACCGGCCATGATCAGCGCGAGCACCGCACCGGAAGATACGTCGGCCGCCATCAGTACAGCGCCCAGCGGCATCAGACCAACTGCATGAGCGGGAATGAGCCAGCCCATCAGGGCGAGCAGCACCACCTGGCTCCAGCCTGACAGTCCCGTCAGCCACGATCCTGACAGCAGTGGTGACACTGCCGCCGCAACTATCAGTCCGACCGACAACCAGGGGGCGCTACGCTCGACAGCCGCAACGATTGCCAGCTCCAGGCCAACCTCACCTGATTGCGCCTGAGATGCTCCTGAGCCTGTCAGTGCTGGCAGTGACCTCACGAGCGAAGCAAGAGGGCGAGCCACCACAAGTCGCACGATGGCGAGCGCGAGGCCCAGCAGCGACACGGCCAGCAGCGTGGCCTCGAGTGACATCTCCCCCCCGTCACTCCGGCCGTAATGAGATGCCCTGACTGACGTATCAACCGGCGAGCCACCGACGGCCGATCCACGCCGGGCGAAGGCCAGAGCGCCCAGGAGCGTGATTGCTCCGTACGCCACCAGCATAGCAGGCGCACTGGCGCGGGTAAGGCTCCAAAGTACTTCGACCATCTGCATCATCCCGGCATCGTATGCGCCACCCTCGAGGAACTGCAGTGCTACCAGCACCGCAAGCCCCAGCAGCGAGCCACCGCCTGCCGCACTCACCCAAGCGAGACACGCAGTATTCACTGTTCCATTGCCGGCCATCTGCAGAACGGATTCACCGCCATCGCCAGCCGAACCGGCACCAACGCGATCATGCCAATGATCATGATCACCGTGCAACTCATGCTCGTGGTCGTGGTCATGCACAGCATGGCCGATCACGTGCAACAGTGAACCACCGACAAGCGCCTCGAACCACAGTGCTGCACGCTCGGGTAACAGAGAAAGAATTGCGGGTTCAACGAGATAGCCGAAAACCGTCATGGCGGCCATGAAAAGCAATACCAGCCACGGGATCACCAACGGCCGGTCACGCAACACCCACCACACCATGAGACCTACAGGAATCTGGTGCAACAACACACCGTATCCGAGAAGACTCCCCTCCTGTGTGGCTGATTGAGCCAGTGCGCTGCCATCGAGCATCGAGTGCGCTGCCACACCAAGCAGTGCCAGTCCAAAAATCACCGCATGCGTCTGATGAACTCCGTAGCGAAGCACACGCTCCGCCATACCGGGAACCAGATACCCCAACGCCATGCACGCTATGGCGACGATATCGCTGCGTCCGAGAGCATGAGGCACCACATCGAACAGAACCAGACCGCCAATGGACACAACGATGAAGCCATCGACGAAGGCGATTACACGGGGACGAGAACGGGCGAACCGACTGAGCAGTGGACCAGCCGCGAGCGTGCAGAGACTGCCGGGAAGAAGGGTGCTAACAAGCATTAATTGATAATACCATATCGTTAATGCAGATCAACAACAGGCCCATCAGTCCTGAGGTTAAGGGCTTGCTGCCACCAGTGTCGCAAGACGCTCGGCCATTTGGCTCAGGGGTAACGACATTCCCGTGAACACAGCCACCGGCTGAGCTGCTGGCCGGTGCTCCAGGGAATCAAGATGCAGGGCCCTCCTCGGGAGCCAGCTCCACACACAGACGGACCAGGGGGCATCGGAGAAGCGCACCAGACCCCGCGCCCGAATGACTGCAGAAGGCAGGTCCTGCACGAACTTCCGGAAGGCATCGCGATCGACCGTCTCGGGGATCCATAACGCGACCGTGGTTAGCATGGTCAGTCGGGAATACGCCACGTCCGTACGGCCCACTGCCACATGGCCAAGCACATCACGCCCAGGCGTCCCGGACATGTTCTGTGCCATGTCAAGAAGCCACGACGCGAATGCATCCCTCGTCACGATCTCCGCAGCAGGGTTGAGCTCATGCAACATCTCACGCACCGCTTCGGTTCTCGCTGCAACGACCCGCTCAGTGCGATCAAGAACCATGTGCGTGGCAGTCTGGACATGCGCACGCTCCATATCGTTATGAGGCCAGCGTCTTTGCCAGCGAGCCACGTCAACCACCGTTACTTGCAGCGGTAATGTGTAGTGTGCAAGCCGGACATCCGAGGCGAGTCGCACGAGCAGTTGGTCCGTACCTACGGCTCCACACGATTCGATCAGCATCAAGCTGCCCGGATCGTCCGACAGACGATACAGGGTATTCAGCAGCTCCCGTGTGGATCCTCCGCCCGCATAGCCACTCAACGGGACCCGCTGTGCCTGGAGCTCCGCAACCCGGAACCCCTCGACGCCCGCGTCACCGGAGTCGCCCCATGCCGTGTGGACCCGCGCGCCACGTGCAGTGAACTCGCGCGTCAGCTCGGCCAGAAGCCGTGTCTTGCCCGCACCCATGAATCCCGCAAGCACCACCAAGGGAATCATCAGAAGATTTCAGCCTGCCGAGGTTCTATTGCCCGATGCAGCAGAGCGACCACCAGCCATGCCACGCACGCTGCCATCACCGTGTCGCTCAGGTAGTGGGCGTTAGCCAGGACGCGGGTTGCGGCACAGCCCGCCGCAAGCAAGTAAAAGATCCATCGCGTCCGCGGAAACAATCTGGCCATCGCGAACGCTCCGGCAAAAGCTACCAGCACATGCGAACTGGGCATACCCATGCCACGATTTGACAGCGGGCCGTCGCTGAAGGCACGGAAGGCATACCCGAATTGTTCGCCATCGGGCCGAAGCCGGCGGATGATCAGCTTGAGGCCTTCGGCTGCGGCACCACCCAATGTTGGCGAAAGCACCAGCAGTGCGGTGCCCCGCCCGCGCTCCTTGTTGCCCCTCATCTGCAGCCACCAGGCGAGTGCCACCACACCCCACGTGGGCAGAAACCCCTGAATCCGGAGAAGCCGCCCCCAATCCTTCTCGTTCACCGAAGGCAGACGAAGCTGCCAGGCCCATGGATCAAGCATGTGGGCGAGCGCCAAGGCAGCAAGCGTGACCAACAGCCATCGTATCCACGGCACACCTGCGGACTCTCCAACACCGGAAGAAACGGGAGAAGACCTCATGAGCGGAAATCAAGGGCAGGGACGGAGATGACGCCACTGTGATCACATATGCCACGCAGCATATTTCAGGGCATGGAGCGCAACACTAAGCAACGGGATGCCATCAGGCAGGTCTTCAGGGAGAATCCACGGCCGCTCGGGCCAGCGGAGGTGCTTGAGGCCGGCCGGAATCATATTGCACGACTCGGTATCGCCACCGTCTATCGGACGATCAATTCGCTGGTCGACAGTGGATGGCTGGTACCAGTAGAGTTGCCCGGCGAGTCCGCTCGGTACGAGAAAGCCGGCAGTGCACACCACCACCACTTTCGTTGCCGCACCTGCACTCGCGTGTTCGAGATCCCGGGGTGCCCAGGTGAGCTGAACGACATCACACCAGCCGGCTTTCACCTGGAGGGTCACGACGTGGTGCTCTATGGAAAATGCGCATTGTGCGCCCGCCCCTGATGCAGGTGGTCCAGAACGTACGAAGACGGCTATTCGTGATTTCAGCCGTTTTCCTGGCAGCATGTGGCTTGGGCCAGGATTTTCAGGGACTGGTTGTGGACCCCCCCCGTGACCTTCCCACTCTTGAGTTCCTTCAAGCAGAGGGAGGCACATACCAGACGACCCCCGAAAAGAACCATCTCATGGTGTTCTTCTTCGGCTACACGCACTGCCCGGACGTCTGCCCAACAACTCTCGCTGACTGGAATCGCGTGAAGGACCGACTGGGTGAAAAGGCGGAACGTGTCCGCTTCATCTTCGTTACCGTTGATCCGGAACGTGATACCCCTGCCGTCGTTGAACGCTATGCGAAGCAGTACGATGAGAGCTTCGTTGGCCTTTCCGGTGACAGTCTCACAACTGCACGCATCATGGATGCATTCGGCGTCGCTGCATTTCGCGAGGAAGCACAAACCGCCAGCGGATATCTCGTAAGCCACTCGGCACAGGTGTTTCTGGTAAACGACAAGGGACATCTGGTCACTTTCTATCCGTTCGGGATGTCCTGGGAAGCGCTTGCTGCCGATCTGGAGCGTCTACTGTGAAAGGATCCGGCTTCTTGCTGCAATACCCATCATCCATCCGTCTGCCGGCATTGATGTTTGTAGCTCTCGTAGCGGCCGGCGGATGTTCTGCTGACAAAGCGGAAACCTCGGCTGGATCAGCTCAGCTGATGGCATCCACCATTCACGGAATCACGGTACGCGGCGCCTGGGCACGCGTTGCTGATTCAGCTGCGACGACCGGCGCATACATGACACTGGTGAACAACAGTGACGAAACCGTCGAGATCAGTGGTGCATCCAGTGTGTTTGCCGATGCGGTCGAGATTCACGAGACCATGGACCATGACGGGATTATGCACATGATGCCTCTCGGGTCCATATATCTGAGTTCGGGCGATTCGCTCGTGATGTCGCCTGGCGGGGTTCATATGATGCTCATCAGGCTGCATGATGCTGTGGCAGACGGTGACAGCATACCACTCCAGCTTCAACTTCGCGACGGTGAGTCGATACCGCTGATGCTTCCCGTACGGGTGCCGTGAACGCAGCACGATCCGGTGGCATTGTCGGAGCCATTGCACTGACGGCCACGATTGCATGGCTCCTCTGGCCACGTCCGGACCTTCTCATCCATGTTCGTCGAGATGGCACGGCCTATGTGACGAACAACTGGGGAGGCACAGCTCCGCTGGGCGATACGGTCTTCGTCGGCGGCGATGGTGCCAGGCGCACGATCCGCGTAAGGAACGACGACACCGTGAATCACCAGATCGCCATGATCACGATACCGGCGGGTACTCAGACAGACTACAAGGTGCCGCGGGGTACATTTGGTGGCCTGTGTTCTGCACATCCGACAAAGACACAATTGACGTTTGTCATACGCTGAAATCATCGTGAGTAAGTCCCCAGCAGCGCTGTCGCCACCAACACTGAATACCGCGCTCGACGAGGAGCTGCGTGCGCTGGAAGCTGTCGGCCTCAAGCGCGCTCTTCGTCAGGTTCAGCAGCGTCGCGGCGGTACCGTATTGCTTGACGGTGAGAGAGTGGCCGATTTTGCATCAAACGATTATCTCGGCCTTGCCGTGGATCCGCGTGTTGCGCGTGCTGCTTGCGCAGTGCTCCAGGCCGAAGGTACCGGGTCTGGAGGGGCACGGGTTGTCTCGGGCAATCACCCCGTTCATGAAGCGTTGGAACACACGCTTGCCCGACTCAAGAATGTCGATTTCACCTTGCTCTACCCATCTGGCTACATGGCCAATATGGGCGCGATCTCAGCGCTGGTTGGACGTGAGGACGTCATCTTCTCGGATGCGCTGAACCACGCATCGATCATTGATGGATGCCGTCTGTCGGGGGCGGGTGTCTGTGTCTTTCCTCACGGCGATATCGGCACACTGCGAGCGATGCTGGAATCCGAACGTGGCAGATACCGTCGCGCCTTGATTGTCGTAGAGGGTATGTTCTCTATGGATGGTGACATCTTTCCATTGGCCGATCTCGTACCGCTGGCACGGGCGCATAAGGCATGGACCTATGTCGACGATGCTCATGGTACAGGCGTGCTTGGCGCGAACGGCGCAGGCACAGCCGAGCACTTCGGGGTGGACGGAGAGATTGACGTGGTGGTCGGCACGCTCGGAAAGGCACTTGGGACAATTGGTGCCTACGTGGGCGGTTCCCAGGAACTTGTCGAGTGGCTTGTGAGTCGCTCCCGGTCGTTCATGTTTACGACCGCGACACCACCTGCCATGGCTGCCGCCGCACTCGAGGCGCTCAGGATTGCGAACGTGGAAGGATGGCGCCGGGAGCATCTGAAGGAACGTGCACGCCACCTGCGGACCCGCTTGCTTAAGGGCGGACTCGATGTACCCGGTGAAACCGACGGCCACATCGTTCCAGTCATCATTGGCGATACGGCCCGTACCATGGGTCTGGTTGCGGCCCTGCGCACGCGCGGATTTCTTGTGGGAGCCGTACGGCCTCCATCGGTACCGCCCGGCACATCACGTCTGCGAATCTCCCTCTCGGCCGTGCACCCCATGGAACTGGTGGACTCACTGGCCGCCAGCATCCTGGACGCCATGGCCACGCGCTGACTCCTTCAGGCACGCCAGGATACAATTCGTGCCACTCTTTGTCGTTGCCGGTTCAGGACTCTGCAACTAGCCGTGACAGAGCTTCGAAGAACACCGATTCCGGCTGTGCTCCGCCCACCCCGTACCGGCCGTCCATTACCAGGAAAGGCACCCCCTGAATGCCGAGTCCGGCTGCCTCACGCTGGCTCTGTTCTACATCCTGATCGTATCGCCCCTTCAACACGCTCTCGGTGTCCACATCATGGAAACCGAAAGCGCGGGCAAGCCCGGTCAGCGTCTCAGGATTGCCCAGATCAGCCCCGTTGGTGAAGTGAGCACCAAAAAGCTCATCGACAAGCGGCCATGGATTGCGTTCGGTCTGCTGCGCATGCAAGACAAGGCCATGCGCTCTTGCAGTGTTCGACATGCGGGTAATTCGATCAAAGGCAAACGTGCAGCCATCGGCTATCCCCGCCTCCGACACGCGAGCGAACATGGGTTCAGCCCGCGCACGGCCTCCGAATTTTGCCTCGATCACCTCTCCCCAGTCGCGCCCTTCCGGTGGTAGCGACGGATCGAGCTGAAACGGACGCCAGATGACATCGAACCCCACCTCGGGGTACGACTCCTGCGCTCGTACAAGTGCGCGCCACAGCCGCCTGTCCCCGATCCAGCACCAGGGACACACGAGATCAGCGTACAGTTCGAGACTGATCAGCTTGGTCAATGTCATGACATTGAGTGTACGTTATTGCACACAGGAACTGCAGTTCTGCACTCCCGCAACGCAACAGGCCATGTCCATAGCTGATATCCGTACAGAGTATCGCCAGCGTTCCCTCTCCGAGCGGGACATGGCTGAGGATCCCATTGTGCAGTTCCTGAACTGGTTTGACGAGGCTCTCACCGCCCATGTAGCCGAACCGAATGCAATGTGCCTTGCGACAGCCACACCAGACGGGCGCCCCTCTGCACGCATGGTATTGCTCAAGGGTGCAGATGCTCAGGGGTTCGTGTTCTACACCGATTTTCGGAGCCGTAAGGGAAGGGAACTGACGGAAAACCCCAATGCCGCCCTGTGTTTTCACTGGGAAGACCTGCAACGTCAGGTGCGTGTTGCTGGCGCGGTACAGCACCTAAGTCGTGCCGAATCTGACGATTACTTCCAGTCGCGTCCAAGGGGCAGCCGCATCGGAGCCTGGAGCTCTGTACAGAGCACAGAGCTGGCTTCACGGGAGGTGCTTGCGCAAGCGCTGAAAGAGAATGAGCGGCGGTTTTCAGGCTCTGCGATCCCACTGCCTGACCACTGGGGCGGATTCAGGGTGGTACCGGACGAACTGGAGTTCTGGCAGGGCCGCCCAGACCGCCTCCACGATCGTTTCCAGTACCGCCGTGGGTCCGGGGACTGGACCATGCGTCGCCTGTCACCCTGACCATTCGACACCATGCCTCATGGAGACAAAATAGAAATCACGCCAGTGAAGATCCTCGCCGGGCCCGGCGCGGTAGGCTTTTCCCGGATCCCTTCGCTCGCAAGGAAGATCTGCGTGACTCCGGTGGGCGACGAGGGCATTGCGATATCAGGAATCAATGCATTGCCATCGCCATCAGGTGTCACGACAACAAGTGGAGTTGGCAAGCCATCACGAATCATCCACAACCGGTATTGCTTGCCCGATTCAGACTCGGGCAGACCGAACGCATTGAGAATGGCATCGCCATGCCGGGTATTCCAGAACAGCTGCGCCACTGGTCCGTCGGGCGTGTCCCCACGGAGATTCACCAACAACACCGAAGCGCGCCCACCCAGCAATGTGGTCACCAATCGCTCACGATCAGCCAGGCGTGCATCACTGCGTGAGAGCAGCACACGGTTCTCACGCAGCCGCGTCTCCATGGCTGCCGCCTCACGCCTCAGTGTTGCGGCGTAGTAGCCAGTCGCGCCAAGGGCCGCGAACAATGCAATGACAAGCAACCAACCGACAGTGTTCGTCGCATCTGAGTGGGGGTCCACTGCCGGTACCATGAGCGGCAATAATGAACGCGTACCACGACCAGGCGGAGTGAAGCGCGTTGCCCGTACGAAATTGTTGTCCGACGGTTCGGGTTGCGATACATCCCGCTCGCTCTGGTCGGTCCATGATCGGTCCTGTCCCGGTTGCTCCTGCCTGTCCGTCTCCCTCTCCTCCTGCCTCTGATCCAGCTCTGGTTGATCCTGTCCCGGTATGTCGTCGGTGGGCGATCGATAAACGGTCGGCGCTGCAGCATGCAGCACACCGCCTGCTGTCATCGCATCAACGCGGATCCGCTCCATGATACGATCTAGCAATCCGGACTCTGGCTCCACAGGCTGTGCACTCGCAAGCGCATTTGCTGTAGCCTGACACGCATCAAACTCAATGCGGAGGATCGAAGCATGCTCCGGCATACGGAGCGCGTGCTCATAATCCGCACGTTCCTCCGGTGAAAGTGCCCCGAGCACATAAGCGGGCATTGCTGCGCGCAGACCCGCTGTGGACATACTGTCGCTCACGGTACTTCCCGCTTGACTCGCAACGCACGCATACCGCTCTCCAGATGTCGGCGAACAGTCACGATGGGCAGCTCAAGTCGATCGGCGACTTCCTGGTGCGACAGCCCGCCAAAGTAGGCGAGCGTGAGCACTTTCTGGGTCTCATCCGGCAGCGCCACCACCAGTGGTGAGACACCCGCGGAAAGCACATCGACATGGGACCCAGCCTTTCGAACCAGTTCGAGCGCCCGTATCCGCGCCATTGTTGTAAGCCAGCCACTTACGCTACCACGGATACCACGATACCTGCCCGCTCCATTCCACGCCTGCACGAATGTAGCCACAGTTGCCTCGGCAGCAGTCGCAGAGTCACCGGTAATCCTGAGCGCAAGACCATACACAATGGCTGCGTGACGTTCGTACAGTCTCTTGAGCCCCTGAGGGTCACCGTGCGCCATTGCCTGCACACACGCCAGATGCAGCTCGGCGTCAGACAACTCGGATATGGAATCGGGAGTCACCCCGGTAAGCTATCCCGCACCCAGCCATCACTGCCATTCATGGTGCCGATTCCCCTGTTTCGGTCATCAGCGGCGTCTGACAACCCTCAAGGTGCAGTACCGAGTCACACGTGTTGTCCCAGTTCCTCCTGCAACTTGACATAGCTGTCATACCTGGCCCTGGCGATGGTCCCTACCTCCACTGCCTCACGGATAGCACACCCGGGTTCAATCACATGAGTACAGTCAGCGAACCGACAAGTATTCTGCAGACTGCGAAACTCCGGGAAACAGGCGGCAACCTGACCGGTGCTGATCCCCCAGAGCCCTACCTCCCTCAGTCCGGGTGTATCGGCTATGAAGCCGCCACATGGCAGAGGATGAAGTCTGGCCCCAACCGTGGTGTGACGTCCCTTGTTCACGCTTTCGCTCACTGCGCCCGTTCGGAGGTCGAGGCCCGGAAACATGGTATTCATGATGGAGGACTTCCCTACGCCTGAAGGTCCGGCCAAGGCAGAACAGCGATGCTCGACTTCCAGCCTCAGTTCGTTGAGCCCATCCCCAGTGTGGGCGCTTACGCGGTGGATTGGATAGCCTGCGGCCACTTGGTCGACAAACAGAGCCTCCGCCCGCCCGCCTGAAACCAGGTCTGTCTTGTTGACAACTATGCGTGCCAACAGATTGTTTGCCTCAGCGATCAAGAGGAACCGATCGAGCATCCGTGGATGCGGATCGGGCTTCATCGTGGAGAACACGATCAGCACCTGGTCGAGGTTGGCCAGAACGATTCGCTCACCACGGCCACCCCCTGGGTTCCGCCGGGACAGCCTGCTGGTGCGGGGGTGAATTTCAGTAATCATCCAGGAGGCGGCATGCCATCGGTCACGTACAAGTGTGACACGGTCGCCCACCGCCAGTTTGAGTGCGTCATGTGCTACATGCTTGAGCCTCCCACGCAACGATGCGCTGACCATCCCTCCTTCATCGAGAAAGACATCCCACACTCCACCCGTTCCTCCTGTCACAACACCGGTGCACCGCGATGATGGAGCAGTTGTGGTGCCGGTGTCGGCAACATCCTTCACATCCACGCTCAGTTTCTCCGGATCCGAATGAGCGAATCGAGTGTTGCCTTTACGGATGTCAGCGGCATAGAACCAAGCTGTAGGCGCACGACAGCCTCGCTTGCCCCCGTCACGATGAAATCGGATTCGATGTGCCCCAATACGGTTGGCTCACCGTGACGCCACTTGACGAAGAACAGGAACGCTCCCCATGGTGCACGTCCGTCACCGGTAGTGTCGGTTAGGATATCCACCGAATAGGAGTACCCATCCACTCCCTCGAAGGCAGCGGGACGCTTGTGCACCGCCATGTATCCTCCCAGAGTGCGTTCATCCCCAGCACTGTGATCGGGTGGCAGGTGCTGCCCTTTTTCCGTACTCACGCGAGCCTCAGCGACGGAATGTCTCCTTAACGATACTTCCAGCAATAAAGGCGATATTTGCGGGTCGCTCGGCCAGGCGTCGCATAAGATATGGATACCACTGACTTCCGAATGGTACGTACACCCTCATGCGATAGCCCTCTCGCACTACCTGCTCCTGGAGATCACGCCGAACGCCATAAAGCATCTGGAACTCGAACCGATCCGGTGCGATCCTTTTTTCCTTCGAGAATCGCTTCGCCTCCGCGATGATAGCGGCGTCATGTGTTGCGATTCCGGGATAACGCCCATTCTCCATAAGTCTGTGCATAGCTTCGATATACTGGCGATCGACATCGGCCTTGTCCGGAAATGCAACATCCGATGACTCGAGATACGCCCCCTTGCAGATGCGAACCCGGCACTGGAGCACATTGGCCCGATCGATATCCGCGAGAGTCCGCCGGAGAGCGCTCTGCAGAACGATACCCACGGTATCAGGGAAATCGGAATACAGATGTTTCTCGAACGTTTCCAGAGTACGCTCTGTGTACGCACTCGACTCCATGTCCAGCCTCACGAAGCTGTCGTACTGCCTTGCCCGCGCGAGTACCTCTCGCACAATCTCCACGGCGAGGTGGTCGGAAATATCCTGTCCAAGAGCGGTGAGTTTCACAGACACATTGGCCTGCACCTTCTGCTCTGCCATCCGGTCCAGCAGTTCGAGGTACTGTTGTCCGGTTGCTCGCGCCTCTGCCTCGCTGTTGACACTCTCACCAAGCTGATCCAGCGATGCGGTTATTCCCTGCGAATTGAGCTGTACCACGGCATCGATAGCACTCCCGATCGTCTCCCCTGCAACAAACCTGGAAGCCATGCGCCGTGCCACCCCCACATGCCTGATGAGATCGAAGATCCGCTGCTGGCGAGACAGATAGAGCAGTCCTTTACGGAGCATGTAAGATTCAGCTAAGGGGCACGTCGAGATCTGCCCCAGTGCATTTCCCGGGAACGCGATCAACCCTGCCAGATCGTAAGAAATGAAACGGCTGCTGACGATCAACGCTCGACCCAGATAAATCTGCGCTTACCGGCGCCTTCGGGGAACCGGGAATAGATCCCGCCCAGAGGCCTGGCGCTCTGAATCGACTTAGGATCGTCGACCAGCCAGCCGGACGTGCAATCAGGGACTGGCTAAGTATCACGCCGTGGCCCAACGTGCGCGGATGGAACATCTACCCCCATGGCGCCCTCCAATGCTCGCCAACCTTGCTGGTGACCGGTTCGACATTCTCGTGATCGGTGGAGGGATCACCGGTGCAGGCGTGGCAAGAGAAGCCGCTCTTTCGGGGTATCGTACAGCCCTGCTCGAACGCGATGACTTTGCAGCAGGCACTTCCTCACGATCTTCCCGACTCATCCATGGCGGTGTTCGCTATCTTGAGCATGGCTACCTCGGGCTTGTTTTCGAGTCGAGCCGGGAGCGGCGCATTCTGCTCGACCTTGCCCCCCACCTGGTGAGACCACTTGCCTTCACGTGGCCCGTGTATCGCAATGCCAGGATTCCACGATGGAAACTGCGGGCCGGCCTGTTCATGTACGACATGCTCGCGCTGTTCCGGAATGTTCATCGACATGAGGCACTGGATCGCCTTGATGTCCTTGCGAGTGAACCGGCGCTGGGCAGTGAGGGTCTGGTGGGGGGCGCGCGATACTGGGATGCGGCCACGGACGATAGTCGGTTGACACTGGCCAACGCGCAGGCTGCCGCCGATGCTGGGGCGGTGGTGGTCAACCACTGTCAGGCGATCGCCGGAATCCACGATGGAACCCGCCTGACTGGTGTGATCGCCGAAGATGGCCTGAGCGGCGATCGGCTCGAAGTCGGGGCTCGCGTTATCATCAACGCCACAGGCCCCTGGAGCGATGTCACCTCCGCACTTACCGGTGAATCGCAGGGGACACAGGTACTCGGATCGGCCGGCACGCACATTGCTGTGCCGCGGCAGCGCATCGGGAATCGAGATGCGGTCACGGTTATTTCTCCTCTCGATGGAAGGGTGATGTTCGTGATGCCTGCCGGGATGCACGCAATCATTGGGACGACCGAACGACCGGCACCCACCGGACCCGATGACATCAGGGCCAACATGGCAGACGTCAACTATCTGCTGCAGTCGGTGAACCGCGTGTTCCCTTTCGCTGCACTGTCGCCGGACGATGTGATCAGTGCCTGGTGCGGAATCCGACCGCTGGCGGCGGCCCGTGCCGGCGAGCAGAGCGCCGGATCGGCGTCGCGTGAACACTCCATCACGCGTCGTGCTGACGGACTACTTAGTGTTGCTGGCGGCAAGCTGACCACCTACCGAGCCATGGCAGCCGACATTATGCACCACGCTCGGGATGCGCTTGGAGGCAGTAGCCGCCTCAATTCAAGCCGAACCACACACCTGCCCGGCGGCGACATTACGAACATCGAAGCCGTCGCTGCGGAAGCGAGTGCCACAGTGCGGGATGTGGCCGTGGGCGAACGCCTTGCGCAGGCTTACGGCAGCAGGTGGCGCAGTGTGTGGAGCTACGTACAGCGTACGCCCGCCCTCGGTGATCGAGTCTCCCGGGAGTTGCCCTATATCACAGCCGAAGTGATCCATGCGGTGGAGCGCGAGTGGACTTGCACCTTTTCCGACCTGTTCATCCGCCGCACACACCTGGCGTTCGAAACGCGCGACCATGGCGTGGCCGCTGCACGACGGATAGGTCCACTCATGCAGGCTGCGCTCGGCTGGAGTGATACAGAGCTCGAACGACAACTGAACGCATATGACGCAGACGTCAGGCGACTCTTTTCCATCGATGAGTCACCAGTAAACCATGCATCAGGCTGAGGCCGAGTCTCTCACACAAGAACAGTACGGACGTCACGACACCGAACGGAGGTATCATGACGTCCACAACACTCCCCAGAGGCCGAGTGCCGGGTGCCCTTCGACCAGCCACCGCCATCCCCGGACGCCGGGCGAACCGGGGTTGGCCACTCTTTCAGACAAGGTCGTCGGCGTTGCGCTGATGAATTGTACTGAGTTCGACGATGAGAAGCCGGCGTACCCTCGCAGGCAACCGAAGAACGGCTTCGTCGCCAACTCCTCTGCCTTGCAGGGCACGCCCGATGGGTGAGCCCATCGTTACATGGCTGTCTTCCAGATCGGCGATGTCACCGAAGACAAGTTCGAACGTCTCGCGCACCCTGGTCTGGGAATCCTCAACGACAACCTTGGAACCCAGTCCGACCTTATCAATGGGAATCTGGGCGACATCGATATTGGCAAGCCTGGTGACACGTTGCGAAAGCTGTCCAAGACGCGCCTGCACAAACTGCTGACGTTCAAGTGCGGCCTTGTACTCGCTGTTCTCCTTCAGGTCGCCGAGCTCCACAGCCTTCCTGATTTCATCAGGGAGCGTGACGTTCAGCTCATGACTGAGCTTTTCCACTTCACGCGCCATCTGAGCGATGAGTTCCTGGAACATACGCTTTCAGCTCGTGGGCGGGGTAAAAGGCGAGCGCCCGACCGTTCCCGGCCGGGCGCGTTTCCTGCGTTGTAATATGGGGGGATGAGGAGGCATTGAAGGAAGAATCGTATCTTGACGGCTGTTATGTAATCA